>DASSYK010000053.1:0-7663 GCA_035703345.1 Solirubrobacterales bacterium | reverse complement strand
GAGGAGCTGGGCGCCACGGCGGTCGTCGCCGATGCCCTCGACGCGGATGCGGTGGGAGAGGCGGTGGCGAAGGCCGAGCCCGAGGTGGTCGTGCACCAGCTGACGGCGATCGGGAAGTTCGAGCCGCGCAACGTGGACGGCGGCTTCGCCGAGACCAACCGGCTGCGGACGGAGGGCACGGACATCCTCCTTGCGGCGGCGAAGGCGGCGGGAGCCCGGCGCTTCGTCGCCCAGAGCAACGCCATGGTCCCATACAAGCGGGTCGGGGGTCCCGTCAAGACCGAGGACGACCCGCTCATGGACGGCTCGCCAGCCGGGTTCGCGCAGTCACTCGACGCCATCAGGCACGTCGAGCGCGCCGTCACCGGCGCCGAGGGCATCGCGGGCGTCGTCCTGCGCTACGGCGGCTTCTACGGTCCCGGCACGTCGCTGGCACTGGGCGGCGAGCAGTTCGAGGCCGTCCGGGAGCGCAAGATGCCCATCGTCGGCGATGGCGGCGGGATCTTCTCCTTCATCGAGATCGGAGATGCAGCGGACGCGACGGTGGCCGCGATCGAGGGCGGCTCGCCGGGGATCTACAACGTCGCCGACGATGATCCGGCTCCGGTCTCGAAGTGGGTGCCCTTCCTGGCCGAGCTGCTCGGCGCAAAGCCGCCGCGGCGGTTCCCCCGCTGGCTCGCCCGGATCGCCGCTGGGGATGTGATGACCGGCATGCTGACCGAGATGCGCGGTGCGTCGAGCGACAAGGCCAAGCGGGAGCTCGGCTGGCGGCCGGCCCATCCGAGCTGGCGCCAGGGGTTCGTCGAGGTGGCGCGCGGGCCGGCCGAGACGGCCGATCTGCCGGTGGCGGCCTGATGGCCTCCGACGAGCAGCTGCTCGAGGAACTGCGGCCGCGCGGCTTCGCGATCGCCTACCGCATGCTGGGCAGTGTCAGCGAGGCGGAGGACGTGGTGCAGGAGGGCCTGCTGCGCCTGCACCAGGCGCTGGAGCGGGGCGACGACATCTCCTCGCCCGGCGCCTACCTGGCCACGGTGGTGACCCGCCTCGCCATCGACGAGCTGCGCTCGGCCCGCGTCCGGCGCGAGACGTATGTCGGCGAGTGGATACCGGAGCCCCTCCTGACGGACGACCGCGACGATCCCGCCCGCCAGGCGGAGACGGCCGACTCGCTCTCGATGGCCTTCCTGGTGCTGCTGGAGAGCCTCTCGCCGGAGCAGCGGGCCGTCTTCCTCCTGCGCGAGGTCTTCGACTACCCGTACGACCGCATCGCGGAGATGGTGGGTCGCAGCGAGGACGCGACCAGGCAGATCGCAGTCCGCGCGCGGAGGCACGTCGACGCCGGCAAGCCGCGCTTCGAGGCGGACAAGGAGCGGCGCGACGAGCTCGCCGACCGCTTCTTCGACGCCGTGATGGACGGCGAGCTCGGCGGGCTCGAGGCCCTGCTGACCGAGGACGTCGAACTGCACGGCGACGGTGGCGGCAAGGCGCCCGCGCTGGCGCGGGCCGTCCATGGGCGCGACCGGGTCGCCCGGACGCTCGTGGCGTGGCGGAAGGCCGGCGCATTGTTCGGCGGCGCCCGGTTCGAGCGGACGGAGGTCAACGGGCAGGCGGGCGCAGTCGCGCGCAGCGGGGACGGACGGGTCTTCGCCGTGATCACCCTCGATGTCGCCGACGAGCGCATCCAGGGCATCCGCTCCGTCGTCAACCCCGACAAGCTGCGCCACGTCGGGCCGGTGGTCAACCTGGGGGAGCTGCTTCGCGCCCGGCGGGGCTAGACGGAGCCTTCGCGCTGGGTTAGCCTCGGCGCGTGGGGGAACGGATCCTGGAGCGGTACCGGTTGCACGTGGCCTGCGCGCTCGGTCTGGGGCTGGCGGCGGTCTCGTGGACCGTCGCTCCGACCCGCGCCGAGGGAGCGTTTGCCGGCAGCAACGGCGCGATCGGGTTCACCAGCGACCGCCCTCCGGCGGGCCTCTACGCGATGGCGTCTCCTGGCGCGCTGGCGACCCGCCTCGAGAGCGCGTCGCAGGACGGCGGGATCTCCTACTCCCCTGACGGCGAGCGCATCGTCTTCGCCAGCTCACGCCCCGACCACATGTTCAACTCCGAGATCTACATCGCCCACGCGGACGGCTCCGATGCGCGGCGGCTCACCTTTCACGAAGGGCAGGACTCCAGCCCGAGCTTCTCGTCGGACGGCAGGCGCATCGTTTTCGGCGCCCAGCGCCCGCCGCTGCACAGCGACTACGAGATCTACTCGATGGCGCTCGACGGCTCCGACCAACGCCGTCTGACTACCGACGCGGCCTACGACAACGGCCCGACGATGTCCTCGGCGGGCGGGCAGATCGTCTTCGTCTCCCTGCGGGCGATGAACTACGAGGTCTTCACCATGAACGCGGACGGTTCGGCGCCGAGGAACGTCACGCAGACGTCCGCTACCGAGTTCGACCCCAGGATCTCGCCGGACGGCACCCGGATCGCGTTCACGAGCGATCGCGCGCCGCATGGCGGCGATTTCGAGATCTACGTCGCCAACGTCGACGGAACGGCTCCCACCCGGCTGACGACGGCCGACGCCGAGGACCGCGGCCCGGCCTTCTCGCCGGACGGCGACTCGATCGTGTTCCAGTCCGACCGCTCGCCTCATGGCGGCGACACCGAGCTCTACGTGATGGGCGCCGACGGGACCTCCCAGACCCGAATCACGACAAGCACCGGCGACGACGTCGCCCCGGACTGGCAGGCGCTCAACCGCTGCGCCGGCCGCCGCGCCACGATCGTGGGGACGCTCGGCCGCGACGTGCTCAAGGGAACGAAGCGAGCAGACGTCATCGCCGGCCTCTCCGGCGGCGACACGATCCGCGGCCGTGGCGGGAAGGACCGCCTCTGCGGGGGCCTGGGCAAGGACCGGCTGTTCGGGGGAGGCGGCCCGGACCGGCTGCTCGGTGGCCCCGGGCGCGACCGCCTCGCCGGGGGCGGCGGCAAGGACCTTCTCAAGGGCGGCAAGGGCAGGGACTCCGAGAGGCAATAGCCCGCTAACCTCCTCCGTCGCAAATGGTTCGCATGAGACTGAGAAGGGTGGGTTCGAAGAAGAACCCGATCTGGCGCATCGTCGTCGCCGACCGCCGCTCCCCGCGCGACGGCCGCACGATCGAGACGATCGGCCGGTACAACCCGCAGACAGAGCCCTCGCTGATCGAGATCGACGAGGCCCGCGCCCGCCACTGGCTGGAGCACGGCGCCCGCCCGACGCGCACGGTCTCGCACCTGCTGCGCACCAAGGGCATCGACTCCACCGCCGTCTGAGCTGACGTGCGCGAGCTGCTCGAGTTCCTCGCCCGCGGTCTGGTCGAGGACCCGGACGCCGTCGTGGTCGACGAGATCGAGGAGGTCGAGGGCGAGGTCGTGCTCGAGCTCGAGGTCGCCGAAGGCGACCTCGGCCGCGTGATCGGCCGGGGCGGCCGCGTCGCGAACGCGCTGCGCACCGTGATGAAGGCGGCGGCGGTCCGCGAGGAAAAGCGGGTCATCGTCGACATCCTGGATTGAGGCTCGACGTCTTCACGCTGTTTCCCGGCCACTTCGAGTGGTTCGTCCAGCAGCGGCATGTGACGAACGCGATCGCCGCTGGGTCGGAGATGCGGTTCTTCAACTACCGGGACACGACTCCGCTCAAGGCCGGGCAGGTGGATGACTCGCCATACGGGGGCGGGGCGGGGATGGTGATGCGGGTCGACGTGGTGGACGCAGCGCTCGAGACCGCCTACGGGGAGCAGCGGGGCTCGGTCCGCAAGATCGCGCTCACCGCCTCCGGGAGGCTGTTCGACGAGGAGCTGGCGGCGGAGCTGGCCGCGGAGGAGCACGTGGCCCTGATGTGCGGGCGCTACGAGGGCTTCGACGAGCGCGTGGTCGAGCATCTCGCCGACGAGCAGGTCTCGATCGGGCGCTTCGTGCTGGCCGGGGGAGAGCTGCCCGCGATGGTCGTCTCCGATGCCGTGCTGCGGAAGCTGCCGGGCGCGCTCGGCGATGCCGAGAGCGCCGTCGAGGAGTCGTTCAGCGCCGCGCTGGAGGGGGCGCCGGAGTACCCGCACTACACGCGGCCCGCCTCCTACCGCGGCTGGGGCGTGCCCGAGATCCTGCTCTCCGGCGACCACGCAAAGGTGCGCGAGTGGCGCTTTGAGCGCAGCCGCGAGCGGGGCGGCTAGCCTCGCAGACAAGCTCGGCCGCGAGGTCGGTACCATTCGCGGCCGCGCGCGCCGCCGGCACGCGCTTTTTTGCGGCACCTGCACTGCCCCTTGAGGCGCGGATAAGTCGCCTCCCACAGACTCCAGAGAGCCCATGAGCACAGTCATCGAGAGCATCGAGCAGCGCGACCTCAAGAAGCGGCCCAAGTTCGCCGCCGGGGATCGCGTCCGCGTGCACTTCCAGGTCGTCGAGGGCAACCGCCGCCGCACCCAGGTCTTCGAGGGCATCGTGCTCAAGCGGCAGGGCAGCGGGGTGCGCGAGACGTTCACCGTCCGCAAGCACTCGTTCGGCGTCGGCGTCGAGCGGACGTTCCCGCTGCACTCGCCCAAGGTCGAGAAGCTCGAGGTCGCCGCCCGCGGCGACGTCCGCCGGGCCAAGCTCTATTACCTGCGCGACAAGGTGGGTAAGCAGGCTCGCGTCGCGGAGCGCCGCTGGGGCATCGAGGAGGAGCTCGTCGCGCCCGAGGAGACCGAGGCCGTGGACGCCGAGGGCGTCGCAGTGAGCGAGGCCGAGACCGAGGTGGTCGACAGCGACGAGGGCGCCACCGAGGAGGCGAAGGCCGAGGAGGCCGAGGCCGAGGAGGCCGCCCCCGAGCCCGAGGCCGCGTCCGAGGACGCGCAGCCCGAGGCTGACAGCACGGAGGAGAGCGAGCCTGAGCAGGACGCGCAGGACTCCTCCGAAAAGGCTGAAGAAGACTGAAGGTCCCCAGGCCCCAGAGCACTCAGGGCGCGCTCGCCGAGCTCGTCATCATCGTCGCGCTCGCCCTCGGGCTGGCCCTGGTGATCCAGGCCTTCGTCGTCAAGCCGTACCAGATTCCCTCCGAGTCGATGGAGCCGACGCTGGACGTCGGCCAGCGTGTCCTGGTCAACCGCTTCCTCTACGACTTCTCCGACCCCGACATCGGGGACATCGTGGTCTTCCACCCGCCGCTCGGGGCCGAGCGCGGCAACCGCTGCGGCGTGCAGCGGCCCAGCGGCGCCGCCTGCCCGCAGCCGACGCCGGATGAGGCCGACGTCAACTTCATCAAGCGGGTGGTGGCCGGGCCCGGGGATACGCTTCGCATCGAAGACGGTCAGCCGGTGGTGAACGGCGTCAAGGCGGAGGAGGACTTCATCCGCCCGTGCGCGCCGGGAGGGGAGTGCAACCTGCCCACCGAGATCACCATCCCGGAGGACCACTACTTCATGATGGGCGACAACCGTGGCGAGAGCGACGACAGCCGATTCTGGGGACCGGTCCCGAAGGACTGGATCATCGGCAAGGCCTTCTCGACCTACTGGCCGCCCAAGAAGATCGGGATCTTCTAGCGGCCGCTGGCTCGCCTGATGGGCAAGCCGCCCAAGACTCCCCGCAGGAAGCGCACGGCCGCGCGGCTGTTCCGCTTCGACCGCTCCTTCGGGAGCCGCTACGTCGCGGGCGTGGACGAGGCGGGGCGCGGCTCCCTCGCCGGCCCCCTGGTCGCCGGCGGCGTCCTGATCGACCTCGAGCGGATCGGGACCCCCGAGCGCCGGGCGCTGGCCCACCTCGACGACTCCAAGCAGAAGTCCCCCGAGGAGCGCGAGGCCCTCTATCCGGCCGTGATCCGCGCCGCCGTCTGCGTCTCGGTGGCTGTGCGCTCGGTGCGCGCGATCGACTCGAACGGCCTGCACGTCTCGAACATCGCCGCGCTCGCCGATTGCATGCGGGCCGTGGCGAGCGGGGACGACGACGTCACCCGCCTGGTGGACGGGTTCCGGTTGCACGCCTGCGAGCTGGAGCACCGCAACGTCATCGACGGCGACGCCCGCAGCGCCGCGATCGCCGCCGCCTCTGTGATCGCCAAGGTCACCAGGGACCGCTACATGCACCGCGTCGCCGCGCTCTACCCGCGCTGGAACTTCGAGGGCAACGTCGGCTACTCGACGCCGGAGCACCGCCACGCGATCCGTGAGCACGGCATCTGCCGGCTGCACCGGCGCAGCTTCGCGTCGATCGCCTATACGCAGCTCGAGCTGACATCACCCGCCTCGGGCCGCGCGGCATCCGGCCCGGATTCAGAACGCGTCGCGAATGTGATCGACATCCGCGCGGCCATCGCGGCCGAAGCTGACGCCGACGACGTCGAACCGATAGCCCGAGACGCCTAGGCTCCGGCTCCGGCCGCTCGCCAGCCACTCCCGGGCGAGGCGCCGGATGCGGGCCTGCTTGCGCGGACCGACCGCGTGGGCGGGGCGGAGGGGGCCGGCTGCCGAGCCGGCCCGGCCGGCCTTGACCTCGACGAACACGAGGACCGACCCGTCGAGCGCGATCAGGTCGAGCTCGCCCGCGCGGGTGCGCGCGTTGCGCTCGACGAGGCGCCAGCCGTCCGCCCGCAGCCGCTCTGCCACGAGGTCCTCTGCCCTGCGGCCCAGCCGCTGTCTGGCGACGGTCATGCGGCGAGGCTAGGGGCGGGCGGCGCGCGTGCGTGCGCGAAGCGCGCCGGAGGTGATGCGCCTCTGTGACCCCCGGCGCGCGACCCGCGCGCAGGGCGCCCCTAGCGTCGCGGCGGTGATCGCGATCGCCCGCACCTTCGCCCTCGCCGGCATCGACGCGGAGCCGGTGCACGTCGAGGTCGACGTGGGAGGGGGGCTGCCGGCGTTCACGGTCGTCGGGCTGCCCGACGCCGCCGTCCGGGAGTCGCGCGAGCGGGTGCGGGCGGCGCTGCTCAACTCGGGCTTCGACTTCCCCCTGCGGCGGATCACCGTCAACCTGGCGCCGGCCCACCTCCCGAAGGCGGGGCCGGGCTTCGACCTCGGGATCGCCGCGGGCCTGCTGGTCGCCTCCGGCCAGGTGCCGAGCGGCGTCCTGGAGCGGTTCGCGCTCGCGGGCGAGCTGGCCCTCGACGGCTCGATCCGCCCGGTGCCCGGTGCTCTCGCGATGGCCGAGGGCGCACGGGGGCTGGGGCTGCGCGGCATCGCCGTGGCTCACGCCGACGCCTCCCAGGCTGCGCTGATCGAGGAGATCCAGGTGGTCGCGCTGGAGCACGTCGCGCAGCTGCGGGAGCTGTCGGAGGGATGCCTCCCGGCGGTTGAGCGCAACGGCACGCCCGCCGCGCCCGGCCCGGCCGTGCCCGACCTCGCCGACCTCAAGGGCCAGCCGGCCGTGCGCAGCGCGCTCGAGGTCGCGGCCGCGGGCGGCCACAGCATGCTGCTCGTAGGCCCGCCGGGCGTCGGCAAGACGCTGGCCGCGCGCCGCCTGCCCTCGCTGCTGCCGCCGCTCGGCCGGGCGGAGCTGCTCGAGGTGGCGCGGATCGCGGGCGCCTGCGGGGAGCGGGGGATGCTGAGCGCGGCGCGGCCCTTCCGCGCCCCGCACCACACCGTGTCGGGGCGGGCCCTGATCGGCGGCGGGTCGCCGCCGCGCCCGGGTGAGGTGACGCGCGCGCAACCGACAGTCCGAACAACTA
>DASSYK010000020.1:0-3207 GCA_035703345.1 Solirubrobacterales bacterium | reverse complement strand
GTTCCCTCGCCGCCGCCGTCGCGGCGCAGCAGCGCGCGCAGCCGCGCCAGCAGCTCCTCGAGCGCGAACGGCTTCACCACGTAGTCGTCGGCCCCGGCGTCGAGGCCGTCCACCCGGTCGGAGACCGTGTCGCGGGCGGTCAGCATCAGCACCGGGGTGCGGTCGCCGCGCGCGCGGAGCTCACGGCAGACCTCGAGGCCGTCGCGCTTCGGCATCAGCACGTCGAGGACGACGGCGTCGGGCCCCGAGCTCGCGACCGCGGCGAGCGCCTCGTCGCCGTCGGCGGCCAGCTCGACGTCGTAGCCCTCGTGCTTCAGCGCGCGCTCGAGCGCGCGGCGGAGCTGCGGCTCGTCGTCGACGACCAGGATTCGCACACCCGGATACTGGCGGGAAGGGCTGAGAGAACGCTTAACGGGCGGAACTGGCGATCGCGCCGTCTAGAAGATCTCGTAGCCCTCGCGCGAGAGCGTGAAGCCGCGGCCGCTGGCGGTGTCGGTGCAGGTCATCCCGGACTCGGCCGACTCGCAGAGGAACGATCCGCGCTGGGCGGAGTCGCCGTAGGCGAGCTTCGGCCCGGCCCCGAGCGCCGTGTCGCCGGCGCAGACGAACGCGGCGCCGCCGGAGTCGAGGCCGATCCCCTGGCCGTAGTCGAGCTCGCAGGGCCGATCGGGCGGCGGGGGCTCCCAGGTGCGCTCGGCGATGTCGCAGCGGACCCCCTGCGGGTCGAGGTAGCAGCCGATGTTGCCGCTGGGCGACCGGAACGCCCGCGGCCCGTGGTCGCCCTGCGGGGCGGGGGTGGTGGTCGTCGTGGCCTCGCCCGTTTCGGTCGTCGCCGTCTCCGTCTCCGCCGGCGCGCTCTCGGTGACGGTCACGGTCTCGTCCCCGTCGTCGTCACCGCAGCCGGCGAGCAGCGCGGCGGCGAGCAGGGCGAGGGCCAGGTGAGGGAGGCGCCGCGACATCGGCGCGCACCCTATGGGATCGGCGGCAGCTTCTTCTTGGCGGGGGCGCGGACGCCGTCGAGCCAGATGCCGAGGACGCGGTCCCAGCGCCAGCCGGGCTTCTCGGCGGCGGCGATCGCGACCGAGCCGACGCCGCAGACCATCGAGGGGATGTCCTCGACGATCAGGTCCTTGCGGACGGCGCCGGCGCGCTTGGTGCGCTTCAGCAGCTCCTCGAGCTGGACCACCAGGCCGGAGCAGACGGCGGCCTCGTGCATGCGCTCGGAGCGGGTCGCCATCGCCTCGGAGAGGGCGCGGTCACAGGTCTGGATCTCCGCCGAGAAGCGGACGAAGCCCTCGAATGCCTCCCAGGCGTCGCCGGTCTTCGTCTCCTCGACGGCCTCGGCCGCGCGGGCGGTGAGGGCGTCGAAGCGGCGGGCGATGAGGGCGTCGAGCAGCTCCTCCTTGGTGGGGAAGTGGCGGTAGACGGTGCCGACCCCGACCTTGGCCTTGCGGGCGATCTCGTCCATCTGGGCCTCGAAGCCCTGATCGGCGAAGAGCGCCCTCGCCGCCTCGAGCACGGCCTCGCGGTTGCGCCGCGCGTCGGCCCGCATGTGGGGGGGCGTGGCGGCGGTGGGGGAGGGGATCTCAGTGATTTGTGTCACAGGTCTGTCACAGATCGTGCGTGTGGATCGTCTAGTTGGGTAATGACGCTACAAGCGGAATGAGTATTCCGTATAGTTCCAACCGAAACCGGAGTTCAGGTTCCGATTATACGTCACTGGAAGGGATGACTCGATGATGATGACCACGGCGGAGGAATACAGGGACAAGCGCTGGCTCGCACTGGCTCTGCTCTGCATGACGCAGTTCATGGTGGTGCTGGACGCTTCGATCGTGAACGTCGCGCTGCCCTCGATCGGCGAGGCGCTCGACTTCTCGCAGGAGAACCTCTCCTGGGTCGTCAACGGATACCTCCTGACCTTCGGCGGCTTCCTGCTGCTCGGGGGCCGCATGGCCGATCTGCTCGGACGCCGCCGCATCTTCATGGTCGGGCTCGGGATCGTCGCGGTCGCCTCGCTGGCGGCCGGCTTCGCGTCGTCCGAGGGGCAGCTGATCGCGGCTCGCGCGGGGCAGGGCCTCGGCGCGGCGATCATCTCGCCGGCCGCGCTGTCGATCGTCTCGGTGATCTTCAGCGACGGCGCCGAGCGCAACAAGGCGCTGGGCGCCTGGGGCGCGGTGGCGGGCTCCGGCGGAGCCGCCGGCGTGCTGCTCGGCGGAGTGCTGACCGACGGCCTCGGCTGGGAATGGGTCCTGTGGGTGAACGTGCCGGTGGCGCTGGTCGTGCTGGCGCTGACGCCGCGCCTGATCCCGGAGAGCCGCGCCGAGTCGGCCACCCGCCACTTCGACATGCTCGGCGCCGTCACGGTGACCGCGGCGCTGTCGGTGCTCGTCTACGGGATCGTGGACGCGGAGCAGGCGGGATGGGGCTCGGCGCAGACGATCGGGCTGCTCGGCGGCTCGGCCGTCCTGTTCGGGCTCTTCTACGCGATCGAGCGGCGCTCGACGGCTCCGCTGGTTCCGTTCGGGATCTTCCGCAAGCGCACGCTGACCGGCGCGAACACCGTCGGGCTGCTCGTGGGCGCCTCGCTGCTGTCGATGTTCTTCTTCATCACGCTCTACATGCAGCAGGTGCTCGGCTACAGCGCGATCGAGGCCGGGTTCGCCTATCTGCCGTTGTCGGTGGCGATCATCCTCTCCGCCGGGATCGGCTCCCAGCTGGTGACGCGCGTCGGCTTCAAGCCGGTGCTCGCCACGGGGATGCTGCTGATCGCGGCCGGGCTGTTGTGGTTCAGCCAGATCTCGGCGGACGGCAGGTTCACGTCCGACATCCTCGGCCCGTCCCTGCTGGCCGCGGTCGGGCTCGGGTTCTCGTTCGTGTCGACCACGATCGCGGCGGTGACCGGGATCGGGGACAACGAGCAGGGCCTGGCGAGCGGGCTGATCAACACCTCGCAGCAGATCGGCGGGGCCATCGGGCTCGCGGTGCTGGCGACGGTCGCCAACTCGAAGACCACCGAAGTGATGGCGGGAGCGGGCGGCGACCCGTCGCAGCTCCCGAACGCGCTCGTCGAGGGCTTCCAGGCCGCGTTCCTCGGCGGGGCGGTGATCGCGCTGATCGGCTTCGTGCTCACCCTGGTGCTGATCCGCAGCCGCGACAGCCGGGCCCACGTGGAGCTCAGCGAGGAGGGCGAGGCGGCGCCGGTCG
>DASSYK010000130.1:0-9826 GCA_035703345.1 Solirubrobacterales bacterium | reverse complement strand
CGTGGCCGTGCAGGTGGTCGGCGGGGACCAGCGGCAGCCGGCGGGCCGCGGCCAGGGCCTTGGCGGTGCTGACGCCGACCAGCAGCGCCCCGATCAGGCCGGGGCCCTGCGTGACCGCGACGGCCTCGACGTCGCCGAGCTCGGCGCCCGCCTCCGACAGCGCCGAGTCGACCACCGCGTTGACCAGCTCGAGGTGGTGGCGCGACGCGACCTCGGGGACGACGCCGCCATAGCGCTCGTGGAAGGCGGCCTGCGAGGAGACCACGTTGGACAGGATCCGGCCGCCGTCCGTCACGGCGGCGCAGGTGTCGTCGCAGGAGGTCTCGAGGGCGAGGATCACGCGACGCCGGCGCGCGCGCGCTCGGCCAGCCACATGATCAGCGCGTCCTCGCCGTTGTCGTTGTAGTAGCGGCGCCTGCGACCGGCGGAGCGGAAGCCGAACCCTTCGTACATCGCGATCGCGCCGATGTTGGAGACCCGCACCTCGAGCGTGAACCGGGAGCCGGGTCCCGCCTCGTCGAAGAGGCTCTCGATCAGCTCCCTGGCGACACCGCGCCGGCGGTGCTCGGGGTTGACCGCGACGTTCATCAGGTGCCAGACCTGCTCGTAGCGCGAGCAGACCAGGTAGCCGGCGAGGCCCTCGTCGTCCTCTGCCGCCAGGCAGATGCCCGACGGCTTCGAGAGCTCGAGCACGAACATCGCCAGCGACCACGGCGTCGGGAACGAACGGCGCTCGATCGAGATCACCGACGGCAGGTCGCTGTAGGAGAGGCGGCGGATCCGCAGCCCCGCGGCCTCGGTTCCCTGTATCTCAGTCATCTCGCTCAAGCCACTTGTCCGCGTCCGGAGGTCTCAGGTAGACGGGCCCGACCAGCTCCGGCGGCGACGTGTCGGCCGCCTCCCCCAACGCGCAGATGTGGCGCGCCGCGACCCGGTGGACCGCGTCGTCCGGAGGGGCGACCGTCGCGCCGGCGGCGGTGAGCTCCGCCGAGAATCGTAGCGACCCGTCCCCGGCCGCCAGCGGTCTCTCGGCCAGCTCGCCGACCCGCGCGGCCAGCTCCTCGGGCGCCAGGACCGCCGGCTCCCACAGCTCCTCGCCATCCGGCCCGTGCAGGGCCGCGAAGGCCTGCCCGCGCCGGGCGTCGAGCACCGGCAGCGCCGGAGCCGCCGAGCCGGGGGGCGACTCGCGGATTCCCGCCGCCAGCGCGGCCAGGGTCCCGACTGCGGCCAGCGGGAGCGAGCGAGCCTGTCCGAGCGCCCGCGCGGTCGAGATGCCGATGCGCAGCCCCGTGTAGGAGCCGGGCCCGACGCCGACCGCGATGCGGCAGATCCGCCCCCAGCCCCCGGCGCGCTCGACGCACGCCTCAACCTCGCGGAGAAGGAGGGCCGAGTGGCGGGGCCGCCCGTCTCCCCCCGGCCCCGTCGCGCTCTCGCGCAGGACCTCGCTCCCCCGCGCCACGGCGACGGCCAGGACGTCGGTGGCCGTGTCGATTCCGAGCACGGCGCTCATCCGGGTCCCGGCCCGGCTAGTGTCCGGCTTCGCGCTGCGGCGCGATCACTGCAATCGGATGAGAGGAAGAGGTCCATGGATTCGGAGTCCAGCAGCTTGGCGCCCCGCCGTCGCAGGGCGCGCACGATCCTCGCCGCACTCGCGGTCGCGGCGCTGAGCGCCGGCTTCACCGCCTGCGGCGACGACGACGTCGACAACGCCCAGGACCAGGTCGACTCGGTGCAGTCCGAGGTCGAGGAGGCTCAGGAGTCGATCCAGTCGCAGATCGACGAGGCCGACGTCGAGGGTCAGGCCGACAAGATCCAGGAGAGCATCCAGAGCCAGGCCGAAGAGGCGCAGGACGACATCAACAGCCAGATCGACAAGGCCCAGGAGGGCAACTAGTCGAACTCGATCTCGCGCGCGTCTCCGCCCGCGTGGCGGAGCTCGACGCGCCTGGTCACCCGCTCCAACCGCGGCCCCGCCACGGCCGGCCACTCGATGAACGCGACCGAGCCCGGCTCGACGTAGTCGTCGAGCAGCGCCGGCTCCTCGGCCTCGATGTCCTCGAGCCGGTACAGGTCGAGGTGCGAAACGGGCACGCGGCCCGCGTAGCGCTGCCCGATCGTGAAGGTGGGGGACGTCACCGGCTCGGCCACCCCGAGCGCCCTGCAGGCGCCGCGGATCAGCGTCGTCTTCCCCGCACCCATCTCGCCGCTGACGAGGACGACGTCGCCGGGCCGGAGCTCGGCGCCGATCCGCTCGCCGAGCGCCTCCGTCTCGGCGGAGCTCGCGGTGCGCTCGGTCATCCTCAGCCGAAGAACCCGAGCTGGTCGGCCGGCGGCGGACCGGCCTCCTCACCCGGGTCGGCCTGGGCGATGCTCGGCGGAGGCTCCGGCAGCGGGCGGGCCAGGAGCTCGGGGATCGCCGCGAAGTCCTCGCGGAGCTGCTCGGCGACGCGGGGCGTCCGCAGGCCGGCCGCGGGATGGAAGAGCGGCAGGACGTAGACCTGCCGGCCACCGAGGGTGTGCTCCTGGGGCGTGCCGCGCACCTTGGTGATGCCGGTCGGGTTGGCGGTGATCAGCTTCGTCGCGAAGTTGCCGAGGGTCGCGATCACGCGAGGCTGGATCAGGTTGATCCGCTGCTCGAGCCAGGGCCGGCAGTGCTCGATCTCGTCGGGCTGGGGATCGCGGTTGCCCGGGGGCCTGCACATGAGGACGTTGTTGATGAACACGTCGTCCCTTTTCATCCCTATGCCCTCGAGCAGCTGCGCCAGGAAGTTGCCGGCGCGCCCGACGAACGGCAGGCCCCGGCGGTCCTCCTCCGCGCCCGGGGCCTCGCCGACGAACATCAGGTCGGCGTCCGAGTTGCCGGAGCCGAAGACCACCTTGGTCCGGGTCGCAGCGAGCGGGCAGCTCTCGCACTCCAGCGCCCGCTTGTAGACGTCCACGAGCTGCGCGCGCCGGCCGGCGGCGTCCGCCGCCGCCTCGACGCGCTCCTGGGTGGCGGCCTCGACCTCAGCCACGACGCTCCTTCGCGCGCCCCCGCTCGGCCGCGCGCTGCTTGCCGAAGCGCTCCCGGGCGCCGCCGCGGTCGGTGCCGCGCTCCTCCTCGAGCCGGCGCTTCTGGCTCGCGGTCAGCAAGTGCCCCGGCGGCGCGACCGAGGAGATCAGCCGCTCGGGCGCGGCGGCACCGCACTCGGGACAGCGCACGCCGGCCTCCTCGACGCCGACGTGCGAGCCCACCAGCTCCTCGAAGCGGTGGCCGCAGCTGCGGCATGCGAACTCATACAGCGGCACACGCTGATCGTAGTCCGCGCCCCCGACCGCGAGGGAGGCCTTGCGGCTCGCAAAGTCCGGCATTCAGGGCGGGAGGGCTGCGGCGGGCGCGCTCTATACTCGGCTGCAGGCCGTGACCCGAGGCAGTCGGGCGCGGACCAGGCCGGGAGATCCCGGCGACAACTCCCTCACAAAGAACCGAAAAGACCGTCTGGTATCTCCGATGCGGGAACTGGAGCGGACTCTCGTCCCCACCCCCACCGAGCGCGCGCCGATCGTCGTCGTCGGACGCGGACGCGTGGGCACGAGTCTCAGCGCCGCCGCGCGGGAGGCCGGCGTGCCGATGAAGCCGGCGAGCGCCGCCGACGCGCCGCACGCGTGCCGTGGCGCCACCGCCGCGCTCCTCTGCGTTCCCGACGTCGCGATCGCCGCCACCGCGGCTTCGCTCGCCTCCGATCCCCCGGCCCTGGTCGGCCACGTCAGCGGTGCGACGACCCTCGATCCGCTCGCGGCCTCCGCCGCCTCCGCCGTCTTCTCGCTCCACCCCCTCCAGACCTTCGGCGGCGCCTCCACCCCGCTCGCCTCGGCCCCCGCCGCCGTCGCCGGCTCCGACCCCGCCGCCGAGTCCTTCGCCGTCGCGCTGGCGGAGGCGCTCGGGATGATCCCCTTCTCCGTGCCCGACCAGCGGCGCGCCGCCTACCACGCCGCCGCGTCCATCGCCTCCAACTTCTTCGTCGCCCTCGAGGAGTCCGCCACCGGCCTGATGGACGCCGCGGGCATCGAGGACGCGCGCGAGCTCCTCGCGCCGCTGGTCCTGCGCACCGCCGCGAACTGGGCCGAGCGCGGCCCCGACGCCCTGACCGGGCCGATCGCCCGCGGCGACGCCGCGACCGTCGAGCGGCACCGCGAGGCGCTGGCGGAGACGGCGCCGGAGCTGCTCCCGCTCTACGAGGCGATGGCCGAGCGCACCCGGGCGCTCGGCAACCCGCGCGCTCGGCAACCCCGAGGAGGCCGAGGTCTCATGAGGACGGTCAGGACCAAGGCCGCGCTGCGCGAGGCGCTGGAGCCGGAGCGGCGCGCCGGGCGGCGGATCGGGCTGGTGCCGACGATGGGCTGCTTCCACGAGGGCCACCTCGCCCTGATGCGCCGCGCGCAGGCCGAGTGCGACATCGTCGTGGTCAGCCTCTTCGTCAATCCCACCCAGTTCGGCCCCGGCGAGGACCTCGAGATCTACCCGCGCGACGAGGCGCACGACGCGGAGCTGGCCTCCGCCGAGGGCGTCGACCTGCTGTTCGCCCCGAGCGCCGAGGAGATGTACCCGGACGGCCCTGGCGCGGTCGTGGAGGTCGACCTGGAGCTGACCGGCGTCCTCGACGGGGATCCCGAGCGGCGCGGCCCCGGCCACTTCCACGGCGTCACCACGATCGTCGCCAAGCTCTTCAACTGCGTCGGCCCCGACGCCGCCTACTTCGGGCGCAAGGACGCCCAGCAGGCGGTGGTGATCGAGCGCATGGTCCACGACCTCGACTTCCCGGTCGAGATCGTGGTGGTCCCGACGGTGCGCGAGGAGAGCGGGCTCGCGATGAGCTCGCGGAACAGCTACCTCGATGCGGCCGAGCGTGAGCGCGCCGCGGCCCTGTCACGAGGCCTGCGCGCCGCCGAGCGCGCAGCCGCCGAGGGCGAGCGCTCCGCCGAGGCCCTCGTAGAGGCGGTCAGGGCCGAGCTTCGCGGAGCGGAGATCGAGCCCGAGTATGTGGAGGCCCGCGACGCCGAGAGCCTCGCGCCGGTCAACGAGCTGAACGGCCGCCCCGTGCTGGTCGCGGTCGCGGCGCGGGTGGGCAGGGCCCGCCTGATCGACAGCGTCGTCCTCGGGGGCGACACGGACAAAGCCAAAGGGGAGGCCTGATGCAGCAGATGCTCAGATCGCACGTGGACTACGACAACCTGGCCACGGCCGTGGACGTGCTCGGCGGCGAGACGGCGGAGGCCCTGCGATGAGCGCCCGACCGCGCAAGACCACGCCCGCGGCGAACCCGGCCCACCCCGCCGGGGACCGGGTCCCGGTGACCCTGCCCCGGATCGAGGAGATGAAGCGCAACGGCGAGCCGATCGTGATGGTCACGGCCTACGACTACCCCTCCGCGCAGGTCGCCGAGGAGGCCGGCGTGGACATCGTCCTCGTCGGCGACAGCGCCGCGATGGTCGTCCTCGGCCACAGCGGGACCACCCCGGTCGGCATGGACGAGATGCTGATGCTGACCCAGGCGGTCCGCCGCGGCCTGAAGACGCCACTGCTCGTAGGCGACATGCCGTTCGGCTCGTACGAGCGCTCGAACGAGCAGGCGATCGAGAACGCGCACCGCTTCGTCAAGGAGGCCGGCGTCGACGCCGTCAAGCTCGAGCGCGGAGGGCCCTCGGTCGACCGTGCCCGCGCGATCATCCGCGCCGGAGTGCCGGTCATGGGCCACCTCGGCCTGACCCCGCAGACCGCCACCCAGCTCGGCGGGTTCAAGGCCCAGGGCCGCACGGCCGAGGCGGCCGCGAAGCTGACCGAGGACGTCCTGGCGCTGCAGTCGGTCGGATGCTTCGCCGTCGTCTTCGAGGCGATCCCCGCCGCGGTCAGCGAGGCCCTGATGGGGCGCATCGAGGTGCCCGTGATCGGGATCGGCGCGGGCCCGGCCACCGACGGCCAGGTGCTCGTCTTCCACGACCTGCTCGGGATGTACGACGGCCAGCAGCCGCGCTTCGTCCGGCGCTACGCCGACATCCGCGGCGAGATGGTCGAGGGCGTCCGCAACTACGCGGACGACGTCCGCGCGGGCCGCTTCCCCGGCGACGAGCACTCCTACTCCATCTCCCCCGAGGAGCTGGCGGAGTTCCGCCGCTACCTCGAGGAGGAGAGCCTGGCGGGGACGAACACGCCCTGGGACTGGTAACCGCGGTCCCCCGGAGGGGTACCTAAGTAGCAATCGTCACTATTGCTCGCACAGGAGGTGAGTGATGGAGATGCTGAGAAGGCTCGAACCGCTGGCCCTGTTCCTGATGATCGTGGGTGCTCTCAACTGGGGCATCCTCGGCGTCACCGGCGACACCAACGTGCTCGCCGACATCTTCGGCACCGGCACGTTCACCGACGTCGTCTACGCCGTGATCGGGGTCTGCGGCCTCTACTTCGTTCCGAGGCTGCTGGGCTCGCTCCACATCGGGGCCGGCCCACATCCCCGCGGCGTCTAGCGAAAGGGCGCCGCACGGCCCGGCCGCCGGCCGGGAGCCGCAACCGAGCCGGGCCGCGTGCCCGGCTCGGTCGTTTCGCAACCGCTAGCGTCCCGCGCGTGACGACCCACAGCGCCGAGTTCAGGCTGTCCACCCGCGGCGACGCCGACATCACGGACATCAGCGGCGAGGTCCAGCGCGTCGTCTCGGAAGCCGGGGTCGAGGACGGGGTCGCCACCGCGTTCGTGCGCGGCTCCACCGCGGCGATCACCACGATGGAGTTCGAGCCCGGCGGGGTCGCCGACCTCCGCGCCCTGCTCGACCGCCTGGTCCCGCCCGAGGGCGACTACGAGCACAACCGCCTGAACCACGACACGAACTCGCACGCGCACCAGCGCGCCTCGCTGATCGGCTCCTCCGACCAGGTGCCGGTCATCGGCGGCAGGCTCGCGCTCGGGACCTGGCAGCAGCTCGTGCTGATCGACTTCGACGACCGCCCGCGCGAGCGCACGGTGGTCGTGCAGGTGCTCTCCTGACGGGCAGCGGCGAGCGCGGCTGGATCGTCGCCCTCGTGGCAGGCGCCGCCGTGGTCGTCGCCGGCGCGCTCGCGATCGCGGGCGTCTTCTCGGGCGGGGACGACGACGGGGGCGGCTCGGCCTCGGACTTCGGCGGGATCTCCGCTGAGCCCGCGGAGCCTCCGCCCGAGCCGACGGTGCGCCGGATCGAGGTCGGCGGCCGGCCCGACGCGATTGCCGCGGGCGGGGGCTACATCTGGGTCGGGGACTCCTTCGCGGGCACGGTCAAGCGCCTGAACCCCGGCAGCAAGAAGCCGATCCCGGTCGACCCCGCGGGCTATCCGACCGACGTCGCGGGCGACGAGGGCGGCGCCTGGCTCGCCCTCGCAGACCGCGGCGCGGTGCAGCGGCTCACCGCCGACGAGGGCGCGGGCGAGCCGGTCAAGGTCAAGGGCTTCCCGTTCCAGGTCGCGGCCGGCGAGGACGCCGTCTGGGCGATGGCACAGCGCGACGTCCAGCGGGTGGACCCCGCCTCCGGCGAGCCCGGAGCGGTGATCGCGCTCGATGGCGACGGCTCCTCGATCGCGGCCGGCGAGGGGTCGGTCTGGGTGACCCGCGACAATCGCGAGGTGATTCGCGTCGATCCGGGCAGCGACGAGGTCTCCGGCGAGAGTGCGGCCGTCCCCGGCGCGTTCAACCTGACCGTCGGCGAGGGCGCGGCGTGGGTGCTCGGCGAGGCCGGGACCCTCACCCGTCTCGACCCCAGCAGCGGCGCTCCCTCGGGGGGCCCGGTCCAGGTGGCCGAGGCGTTGGACGTCGCGGCCGGCCTCGGCTACGTCTGGGTGGCGAGCGCCACCGGGGGCGTCGTCCGCTTCGATCCCGGCAGCGGGCAGCAGGTCGGCGAGCCGATCGAGGTCGGCCCGCTGGCGCAGGCGATCACCGTCGGCGAGGACTCCGCCTGGGTGGCCGACGCCCGTGACGGCGGGGTCTACAGGATCACCCCGTGAGCGCCCGCGGCGGCATCGATCTCGGCGGCACCAAGATCCAGGGCGCGATCGTCGACTCGAATCACGAGGTCATGGGCGAGGCAAGGCGCCCGACTCCCCGGGAGGGCGGGCCGGAGGACATCGCGAAGGAGATCGCGGGTGTGCTGCGAGACGCGGCCGAGAACGCCGGGGTCAAGCCGGATGAGCTCGCCGGGATCGGGGTCGGCTCCCCCGGGGACGCCGACGAGAAGACCGGGGTCGTCAGCGGCGCCCGGAACCTGCCGGGTTGGGAGGGCTCCTTCCCGCTCGCCGACGCCCTCTCGAAGGACCTCGGCGCGCCGGTCCGCGTCGGCAACGACGTCCAGGTCGCCGTAGAGGCCGAGTACCACCTCGGTGCCGGCAAGCCGTACCGGTCGCTGGTCGGCGTCTTCTGGGGCACCGGGGTCGGCGGCGGGCTGGTGCTGGACGGCAAGCCCTGGCTGGGCCGCGGCGCGGCCGGCGAGATCGGCCACGTGGTCGTCAAGCGCGGCGGCCCCCGCTGCAGCGCCGGACACCCCGGGTGCATGGAGGCCTATGCCGGGCGCGGGATGATGGAGGAGAAGGCGCGCCTCGAGGTGGCGAGGGGCCGCAAGACCAAGCTCTTCGACCTGATGCAGGAGCACGGCCGCGACCGCCTCTCGAGCGGAATCTGGGAGCGCGCGCTCCACCACGAGGACAAGCTGGCCCAGGAGCTGATGATCCGCGCCGAGAAGGCGCTGGCCGCGGGCATCGCGTCGATCGTCAACCTGCTCGATCCGGAGTGCGTGATCCTCGGGGGCGGCATGGGCATCCGCTTCGCCGACCGCTACCTGCACAAGATCGAGCACCGGATGGCCGAGTACCTGTTCGACCCCGAGGACCCGCCCGCCTTCGCGGTCGCGGCGCTCGGCGACCTGGGCGGCGCGATCGGCGCCGCCCTCCTGGTCGAGCGCCAGGCCGCCTAGTCGAAGTCGGGCACCGGGTCGCCCGGGCGCCAGCCGCCCCGGAATTCGATCTCCCTGATGACCTTGGCCGGAGCGCCGGCAGCGATCACGCCGGCGGGGATGTCGCTCGTGACGACGGAGTTCGCGCCGATCACCGAACGCTCGCCGACCGTGACCCCGCCCGTCACGACGCAGCCGACCCCGAACCAGCAGTTCGACCCGATGCGCACCGGGCCGCGCGGCTCGAATCCCTGCCAGGTGATCGGCTTCGAGGGGTCCTCGTAGCGATGGTCGGAATCGCCGACGAAGCAGTGGTTGGCGAACATCACGTGGTCGCCGATCTCGATCAGCTCGTGCGAGGCGAGCATCGTCTCGCGGTTGAGGAAGCAGCCCCCGCCGATCGCGATCCTCCCCTCGGGGGCGAGCGTCAGCCAGCAGCCGGGCTCGAGCAGCGTCCCTTCGCCGATGGTGAGGCGCCCCGAGTCGAGCGCCTCCAGCAGCTCGCCCTCCGCGGGGAAGCGGACGAAGAACCCGCCTCGCGCCGCGTGCAAGTTGAGGCGCAAGCGCCGGCGAAGCGTCGCGTTGCGCTCGTACCAGCGCCGCTTCACCCACCACGTCCGCCACTCAGACAGGGCCACGCCGCAAGCCTGGCATAGAGTGGCGCGGCATGGCCAAATGGGGAGTCCTTGCAGTCCTCGGCGCGGCGCAGTTCCTGATGGTCCTCGACCAGGCCGTGATGAACGTCGCGATCTCGCAGCTCGTCGAGGATTTCGACACCACGGTGAGCACGATTCAGGTGGTGATCGCGTTCTACGCGCTGACCATGGCCGCGCTGATGATGACCGGCGGCAAGCTCGGCGACATCATCGGGCGGCGGCGCGCG
>DASSYK010000084.1:0-9820 GCA_035703345.1 Solirubrobacterales bacterium | reverse complement strand
GAGGCTGAGGCCCCCGAGGCGCCGGTCACACCCGCCGAGGGCCCGGGCGAGGAGAACCCTCCGGCCGAGGAGCCACCCGCCGAGGAGGAGGCGCCGGCCGAGGACGCGCCTCCCGCGGAGGAGCCCCCGGCCGCGGAGGAGCCCCCGGCCGAAGAGAACGGCTAGCCGCCCCGCTTGACTCGTTTCATCGGGCTTACCGGTGGCATCGGGGCGGGTAAGTCGGAAGCGCTCGCGGCAGCCGAGAGGCTGGGCGCGGCGACCCTCTCCACCGACCGCGTCACGCACGATCTGCTCGGCAGCGAAGAGATCCGCGACCTGCTGGTCGAGCGCTGGGGACCGGAAGTCGCCCCGGGCGGCGAGGTCGACCGCGCGAAGGTCGCCGAGCTGGTCTTCGGGCGGCCGGAGGAGCTCAAGTGGCTCGAGTCCCAGCTGCATCCGCGGGTCGGGGCCGCCGTCGCGGCCTGGCGCGAGAGCCTCGACCCGAGCGTCGAGGTCGCCGTCGTGGAGGTGCCGCTGCTCTTCGAAGCCGGAATGGAGGGCGCGTTCGACTCGACCCTGGTCGTGACCGCCGGCGACCCGGTCCGGGAGCTGCGCCTGACCGAGCGCGGGCAGCCCGGGCTCGCGGGCCGCGAGGAGCGCCAGCTGGACCAGCGGGAGAAGGCCGAGCGCGCCGACTTCGTGATCCGCAACGAAGGGACAATCGAGCAGCTCGAGGCCAAGCTCGCGCGGGCGCTGGAGGCCGCCGCCGAGGAGGGCCGGAGGTGAGCCGCCGCAGGGCACGGCGCAGCCCGAACGGCCGCCGCCGCTGGCTCACCATCGCGGTGACGGTCGTCCTCGGCCTCGGGATCGGCGTCGCCCTGGTCAACGGCGACGAGATCTTCGACCTGGTCAGCGACCGGCTCCGCGAGGTGACGCTGCCGCTGCGCCACGAAGACATCATCCGCCAGCAGGCCGCCGAGAAGGACATCCCGCCCGACTTGATTGCAGCGGTGATCTATCAGGAGTCGCGTTTCCACGACCAGGAATCGCATGCGGGAGCCCGCGGCCTGATGCAGGTCACCCCCGAGACCGCCGAGTTCATCGAGCGCGACAGTGGCGGCTCGACCTTCGTGGCCGACGACCTCTCGGACCCGGACATCAACATCCGCTACGGGACCTACTACCTCCGCTATCTGATGAACCGCTTCGACGGCAACATGATCGCCGCGCTCGCCGCCTACAACGCGGGCGAGACCAACGTCGAGTCCTGGGGGGGCGCCGACCTCCAGGAGGGCGACATCGAGTTCGACGAGACCCGCGACTACGTCGACATCGTCCTCGAGAAGCGCGACGAGTACCGTGAGCACTATGCCGAGGAGCTGGGGCTCGACTAGCCCGGCGCGAGTGGCGAGCGGGATCTCACGCCGCCCATGGGCGGCATTGGATCCCGGTCGAGCGCCCGGACCTAGGCCAGGCGGCGCTCGAGGGACGTTTCGAGACTCGGCTCGTCGCCCGGGGTCGCGCGCTCCAGGCGCAGGGAAGCGCGGCGGCCCTCGAAGCTGAGGGTGCCGATCTGGTTGTCGAAGGTGGGCGGCTCGACCAGGCGCCAGCGGACGTCGGCCCCGGGGACTCCGGCGGAGCGGGCGAAGGCCTTGCCGATGAGCTCGGCGGTGCGAGTGGAGCCGAAGCGGGCGACGCTGCGCTCGCGGCCGTCGAGGGGGTTGCGGTACGGGGAGCAGACGGCCTGCCAGACCGGGGAGCGGACGCCCTCGGAGCGACGGAATGCGACCTCGGCCAGGTAGGCGTGGTGGATGTCGCCGCCGAGCATCACGATCGAGGCGGGGGGCTCGCCGCAGCGGCCGGCGCCGACGTCGCCGATCAGGCCCAGCAGCTGCCGGAAGGAATGCTGGAAGGCGCCCCAGTGCTCGAGGTCGAGCGCGCGGCGGATCTTCTCTCCGACGCGGGCGGCGAGCGGTCCCCAGGCGCCGTCGCAGACGGCCTCGTTCCAGGCCTCGAGGTAGTGCATCGCGGGCGGCAGCACCACGGGGAGGGTGTCGGCGACGATCAGGTGGTCGCAGTCGCCCCTGACGCTCTCGGTGATCCAGTCCCACTCCTCGTCGTCGAACATGCGCCGCGGCTTCTCGCCGAGGACTCGCCCCTCGCGCGAGTCCATGAAGACGATGGCGACGCCTCCGAGGTTGCGCGAGTAGCTCCAGCGGCGGCCCTCGCTGCCCGAGTCCGCCTCGCGGGCCCAGTCGCGCATCTTCGGCCAGGCGTCGTCCTCGCCGTGAACCTCTCCGAGCAGCCCGCGCTCGCGCAGCTCGTTCGGAGAGAGGTTGCCGACGTGCTGGTAGATCCAGTAGGAGACGAGCGCGCCGGTGATGCGGGCATCCCACCACGGCTTGGCGCGCATCTCCTCGAGCCAGTCGATGGAGATGTTCCAGTCGTCGTGGACGTCGTGGTCGTCGAAGAGCATCGCGACGCCGACGGTGGAGAACAGCCAGCGGACGACGGGGTCACTCCAGGACTCGCGGTAGAGCTGCGTGTACTCCTCGAAGTCGGCCACCTCGAGGCCCGGCTCTCCCTCGATGCCGCGGCGCTCGCGGATGAACTGGCGGGTGATCGGGGCGTCCTCGTCCGCGTAGACCTGGTCGCCGATCATGAACAGCAGGCGGGGCCACTCGGTGGAGTCCTGTTCGAGCATCCGCAGCGCGTAGGTGCGCAGGGCGTCGTTGCCGCGCCCTTCCTCGCTCTCGTCCTTGCTGCGGTTGTACGGGGCCTCGTGGGGCATCGTGACCCGGCAGGAGCCGAAGGCGATCTTCAGCTCCTCGGCGGGATCGACGGTGCGGATCAGGCTGGGCGGGAGCTCGCTCCCGGCATCGGGCCAGACGAGGTCGCCGTCGAGGCGCACGTCGTAGGGCGTGGCGCTGCCGGGCTCCAGGCCCTCGATCTGCACCAGTGCGTAGTGGTGCCCGCAGATGCAGAAGGTGGGGGCGGTGCGTCCCAGCACCTCGACCTCGCAGGCCGAGTCCGTCTCGACCCAGATCGTCGCCTGCGTCTCGTCCAGGTAACGCAGCAATGGTCCCAGCAGCAATCCGGCCACCAGCCTCAAACTACTTGGTGGGGGGACCGGCGCGTTAGGCTGCACGAGGTGAGGGGCGGGCGCTTTCGCAGGGGATGGGAGCTGACCGAGCGCAGCCGGCCGACGGGCAGGCGACTGGCGGGTTCTCGGCCGACGAGCTGGAGTCCGCCGTCGGGGCGAGGCGCTAGCGGACCGACGATGGCGGGCCGTGGAGCGAGAACGCTGATGGCTGCGCTTGCGCTCGGGGCGTGCGCCGTCGTGGCGGCGGCGCCGGCGCACGCAGACGGCCGCGGCGAGGGCCCGGTCGCGGGCAAGGCGATCATCGGAGGCGGCAAGGCGAAGCCCGCGAAATGGGCGTTCATGGCGGCTGTGCTGCGCCGCGGCCGGCTCCACTGCGGCGGCTCGGTGGTCGCGCCCACCAAGGTCCTCACCGCGGCGCATTGCGTCGAGCACTTCAACCCCGCGAACCTCGCTGTGGTCGTGGGGCGGACCAAGCTCTCAGCCCGTTCCGCGGGGCAGACCGTCGGTGTCGCCCGGGCGGTCGCCCACCCCGACTTCGAACGCAATGGCCGCCACGACGTCGGCGTCCTCACCCTCGCGGCGGCCGTGACCGTGCCCGCGATCGCGCTGCCGACGGTCGAGGAGGACGCCGCCTTCGGCGGGTCCGGCCGGCTTCTTCGGGTCGCGGGCTGGGGCGCCCGCAACCCGTTCGGGATCAGCCTCTCGAACCGCCTGAAGCGGACGACCGAGCGCGTTCGCTCCAACAAGCGCTGCAGGCGCGCCTACCGACAGCTCTACTCGGGCAGGTCGATGATCTGCGCGCTGGGCCGGAAGCTGGGGCGCTTCGGGCGTCCGGCGATCCACACGACGGCCTGCTCCGGCGACAGCGGCGGGCCGCTGGTCGCCGAGACGCCGCTCGGCCCCCGGGTGCTGGGCACCGTCTCCTACGGCGGCGCCTTCTGCGGGATCGCCGCGGCGCCGACGGTCTACTCGCGCGTCTCGGACTCGCTCGCCTTCATCGCCGGTCAGCTCGCCGAGCCGTAGGCAGGCAGGGGCAGCTGGTCAGCGTCGTCGCCGCGAGGTAGTGTCCGGCTCGGAAGATGCGGCGCACAGCAGCAGACGAGAAGCCGACGCTTTCGGCCACATCGCCCAGGATGGCCCGCGGGTGCCTGGCCGCGATCGCCTCGATCCTCTTGATCGGGCTGACCCCGGCCGGCGCGGACGCGGCGATCAGGATCTACGAGAGCTCGGAGGCCGCCACCTATCTCGGGAAGATCAAGAAGGCGCGGTGCAAGGTGGTCAGGGACCGGAACCATTTCCACGCCGCAGGCAAGACGACCAACGGCCGGTACGAGTTCGAGGTCGACATCTACGACTTCACGAACTTCAGGCGCGACTACCTCGTGCCCTTCGGCGTCATAAACCCGACGGTCAATTTCGAGGGCGCCGGCCAGGACTACAGCAACAATTACCCGTTCCCCGGGGGGCAGCCGCCGGGCTCGGCCGGGGAGATCGCCTTCGGAAAGCGGGGGGCGAAGCTCGGGGTCGGCGTGTACGCGCTGCCGAACGCGGATTACTCGCGGGGCGTCGCGCTCGCAGGCGCGCTGGACTGCATCTACCGCAGGCGCTGAGAGGCGTTCCCCCAGGCGGCGTCGCGCTGCCGCCCCGACTCCCGCCCTCGCTACGCTGGCCGCGGTGGCCCGGTTCAAGCTCAATCCCGCGTACACGCCTACGGCCGATCAGCCGAACGCGATAGCCGGCCTCTCGGCGGGCCTGGACGAGCAGCAGCACTTCCAGACCCTGCTCGGGGCCACCGGCACGGGCAAGACCTTCACGATGGCGGGGATCATCGAGCGCGTCCAGCGCCCGGCGCTGGTGATCGCGCACAACAAGACGCTGGCGGCCCAGCTCTGCAACGAGTTCCGCGAGTTCTTCCCGGAGAACGCCGTCGAGTACTTCGTCAGCTACTACGACTACTACCAGCCCGAGGCCTACGTCCCGGCGCAGGACCTCTACATCGAGAAGGACTCCTCGATCAACGACGAGATCGACCGGCTCCGCCACGCCGCGACGGCCTCGTTGTTCGCGCGGAAGGACGTGATCATCGTCGCCTCAGTCTCCTGCATCTACGGCATCGGCTCGCCGCAGCTCTACCGGGACCAGATGCAGCTCTTCAAGGTCGGGGACTGGATCGACCGGCAGGAGGTCTTCAGGAAGCTGGTCGCGATGCAGTACCGCCGCAACGACTCGAACCTGGCCCGCGGCACCTTCTCCGCCCGCGGGGAGGTGCTGGAGATCATGCCCGCGTACGCCGAGTCGGCCTACCGGATCCAGCTCTTCGGGGACGAGATCGAGGCGATCCAGCATTTCGACCCGCTGACCGGCGAGATCCTCGACGCGATCGACCACGTCTCGGTCTGGCCGGCGAGCCACTACGTGACCGAGGAGGAGACGCTGGAGCGCTCGGTCGACGAGATCGAGCGTGAGCTGCGCAACCGCGTCGCGGAGCTCGAGTCCGAGGGCAAGCAGCTCGAGGCGCACCGCCTCCAGCAGCGCACCCGCTACGACATGGAGATGCTCCGCGAGCTCGGCTTCTGCTCCGGCATCGAGAACTACTCGCGCATCCTCGACGGGCGTCCGCCGGGGAGCCCGCCCTACACGCTGATCGATTACTTCCCCGACGACTTCGTCTGCTTCATCGACGAGTCCCATCAGACGATTCCGCAGCTCGGCGGGATGTACGAGGGGGACTTCTCGCGCAAATCGACCCTGGTCGACTTCGGCTTCCGGCTGCCCTCGGCGATCGACAACCGGCCGCTCAAGTTCGACGAGTTCCTCGACCGGGTCGGCCAGATGGTCCTCGTCTCGGCGACTCCGGGGCCGTGGGAGCGCGCCGAGTCCACCAACATCGTCGAGCAGATCGTGCGCCCGACCGGGATCGTCGACCCCGAGGTCGAGGTCCGAGAGACAGGGAACCAGATCGACGACCTGATGAACGAGGTCCGGGTTCGCGCCGAGCGCGACGAGCGCGTGCTGGTGACGACGCTGACCAAGAAGATGGCAGAGGACCTGACCGAGTACCTGCTGGAGCACGGCTTTCGCGTGCGCTACCTGCACTCCGAGGTCGACACGCTCGAGCGCATCCAGATCGTGCGCGAGCTGCGCCTCGGCGAGTACGACGTCCTCGTCGGCGTCAACCTCCTGCGCGAGGGTCTCGACCTGCCCGAGGTCTCCCTGGTCGGGATCCTCGATGCCGACAAGGAGGGCTTCCTCCGCGGCGAGACCTCGCTGATCCAGACGATCGGCCGCGCGGCCCGCAATGTCGAGGGGAAGGTCCTGATGTACGCGGACAAGGAGACGGACGCGATGCGCAAGGCGATCTCCGAGACCGACCGCCGCCGCGAGATCCAGCTCGCCTACAACGAGGAGCACGGGATCACGCCGGCGACCGTCAAGAAGGGCATCTCCGACATGGCCGAGTTTCTCGCGATGGAGGACCAGGCGCCGCGCAAGCGCCGCAAGCGGCGCGACGCCACGGCCACCAAGACCCCCGAGGAGCTGGAGAAGCTGGTCGTCGAGCTCGAGGAGGAGATGCTCGCCGCCGCCGAGGACCTTCGCTTCGAGGAGGCGGCTCGCATCCGCGACGAGCTCAAGGAGCTGCGCGCGGACCTGAACGCGATCCAGGCCTAGGTCTCGAGGAAGGTCAGGACCGCGAGCACCCGCCGGTGGTCTTCGTCGGTGGCGGGGAGGTCCAGCTTGGAGAAGATGCTGGTCACGTGCTTCTCGACGGCGCGGTCGGTGACGACGAGCTCGGTCGCGATCGCGCGGTTCGACCGCCCCTCCGCCATCAGGCTCAGGACCTCCCGCTCGCGCGGTGTGAGCGCATCAAGGGGGTCCTCCTGGCGGCGCCGGCCGAGCATGCTCGAGACGACCTCGGGGTCGAGGGCCGAGCCGCCGGCGCCCACCCGGCGGACCGCGTCGGCGAGGGCGTCGATGTCCGAGACGCGGTCCTTGAGCAGGTAGCCCATTCCCGCCGCGTCGTCGGCGAGCAGTTCCCGGGCGTAGGTCTCCTCGACGTACTGCGAGAGCACCAACACCCCGACCCCCGGGAGCTCGGCCCGGATCTCCTGGGCGGCGCGAATGCCCTCGTCCGTGTGGGTCGGTGGCATGCGCACGTCGACGATCGCCGCGTCGGGCTTGTGGGCCCTGACCTTGCGCAGCAGATCCTCCGCGTCCCCCGCTTGGCCGACCACCTCGAACCCGGCCTCCTCGAGCAGGCGGACCAGCCCCTCCCGCAACAGCACCGAGTCGTCGGCCACGACCAGCCTCATCGGGGTCAACCTAGCCGAGTGGGATGCTGGCTCGCACGATCGTCCCGCCACCATCGTGGTCGGCCACGCTGAAGCTGCCGTCGAGGGCGGCCACCCGATCGGCCAGGCCTGTCAGGCCCGAGCCGTCCGGATCGGCGCCACCTCTGCCGTCATCGAGCACCTCGACGGTGAGCCAGCCGTTGCTCTGGATCACGCGCACCGAGGCGCGCCCCGCCTCCGCGTGCTTGGCCACGTTGGCGAGTGCCTCGGAGACCAGGAAGTAGGCGGCGGCCTCGACGCCGGCGGCGGGGCGCTGGTCCACCTCGGCCGTCAGCGCGACCGGGACGGGCGCCCTGGAGGCGAGGGCCTCGAGCGCCGGGACCAGCCCGCGGTCGGTGAGCAGGCCGGGGTGGATGCCGCGCGCGAGCTCGCGCAGCTCGGCCGTCGCCTGCTCGAGCTCCGCAGTCGCCTCATCCAGCAGCTCGCCGGCCTCGGCCGGGTCCTCCTCCAGCCGGGAGCGCGCCAGCTTCAGGTTCAGGCCGAGGGCCAGCAGCCGCTGCTGGGCGCCGTCGTGGAGGTCTCGCTCGACCCGGCGGCGCTCGCGGTACCCGGCCTCCACGATCCTCGCGCGTGAGGCGCGCAGGTCCTCGAGCCGGGCGCGAAGCTCGGCGTCGAGGCGCTCGTTCTCCATGCGGAGACCCGCCGCCGACGCGATGGTCTGGACGAGCTCCGCGGCGTCATCGAGCCTGCCCGCGTGCACGATCGCTCCTACCCGCCTGCCGTCGTGGGTGACCTCGGCCCACAGCCGCGGATCTCCCTCCCCGGGCAGCTCCAGCCGGGCGCCGTCCGCGTCGACGTAGCCGCCGGTCTCGGGGACCCAGTAGGCGAGCTCGACCGAGTCATCCGAGAGGGCTTCGGCGAGGGCGTCGCGCAGGCCGCGGCCCTCGGCGCTCGTGGACAGGCCCGCCACGAGTGCCCCGACCGCCTCGGCTCGGGAGATCCGGCTGCGAAGCAGGCCGGCAAGGAAGGCGAACGGGATCAGCGCGAACGGGACCAGGGCGGCGAGGAAGATGGCCTGGCGAACGCCCTCCGGGGCTCCGAGTACGTCCACGGCCAGCTGCAGGGAGATCAGCGTCAGGCTCAGGCCCCCGGCCCAGAGCACGGGCGCGAACGCCCTCCGGCGCGACTGCGGCCAGGTCCGCCAGCGCCGCACCAGGGCGACCACCAGGCCCGTCAGGACTGCGATCGCCAGCACGGACTGCAGCGCGTTGTGAATGTCGTACAGGTCCGGGTTCTCCGTGATCAGCAGGGGGTTCTCGGGGCATCCCTCGCAGCCGTTCAGGGCGGGATCGATGAGGAGGGCGCTGCTGAGCTGGAGGACGGTGACGACGAAGTACCCCCCCGCTACGACGACTCGCTCGAGCCTCGTCTCGAGCCTCCCCTCCGGGAAGACCAGGAGCAGGTGGATCAGGAAGGCGTAGCTGAGCGACGAGAGGATGTAGCCGAGGGCGAAGATCCCGGCGGAATCCGAGAGCACCCAGACGTTGAAGAACCAGAAGAACCCGGTCAGGAACATCAGGGGCCCGACGATGTTCTCCGAGCGCCGCCACCACGCGAACAGGCCGGCGCCCGCGAACGAACAGCCGATGACGAGCACCGCGAACAGCTCGAGCACGGTGTCGTGCTCCCGGTCGCTGCTCACCGTGAACCAGACCGATGCGGCTACCTGAGCGATCGTGAGCAGGGCGAGCGCGGGCAGCAGCCGGCGCAGCGCCGAGATGGAGAGCGGCCTCACCTGCGCCCCCGGACCGCGTCGGACCGGCTCACCGCAGCACCGCCTCCAGCGCGGCGGCAGACAGGTCCGCCTTCGAGACGAACCCGCGCGCGCCGCTGGTCTCGACCAGCGAGCCGAGGTCAGCGAGCTCGTGGCTGGAGATGAGCACGATCTCCGGGGCGTCCCCTGACTCCTGCAGCCGTCTGGTGACCTCGAACCCGTCGAAGTCCGGCAGCTGGACGTCCACCAGGGCCAGGTCCGGCCGGGACTCGGCGGCCGCCGTCACGCCTGAGCTCCCGTCCGCGGCCTCGGCGACCACCGAATAGCCGCCGGCCTCGAGCACGCGGCGCGCGCTCGCCCGGAAGCCGGCGTGGTCATCGACGATCAGGACGGTGCGCTTCATACCCCGGATTGTCTTCGATCGGGGCCCGGGTGCCCATACGGCTACCCGTACTCCCCGCGGGGAGAACCGCACCTCGATACGCCTGCCAGCCCCATGGGAGCGAGGCCGCCGCCGGGCGAAGCTGCCGGTATGGAATCCACTCGACTCAACGGAGGCACGGACATGCACGGCAACCGCACCAGGAGCAACCTCGCCAGTCGCATCGCGCGGTGGAGCGCGACGCATCGCAAGCGGGCCATCTGGGGATGGCTCGGTTTCGTATTCGCCCTGCT
>DASSYK010000073.1:0-13334 GCA_035703345.1 Solirubrobacterales bacterium | reverse complement strand
GAGGAGGCGCGTGCGAGCGTGGCGCGCCTCGCGGAAAAGGAAAAGGTCGCCGCCGATCGCCTGCGCGCGGCCGAGGCCGCCAATCGCGAGGCTTTCGAGCGAGAAGAAAAGGCGGCCGAGGCCTGGGCCACCACGCTCGAGGCCGCCAAGGCGGAACAGAAGCGCCGCGATCAGGGCCTCGAGCGCGAGGTGGAGGAACTGCGTGCTCAGCTCGGTCTGCGCCTGCAGGGCGAGCAAGAAGAACAGCGGCGAGCGAAGGAGACGGCCGCCGAGGGCGAGCGCTTGCGCAACGCCGTCGAGGAGGCGGTGGCGGCCGAGGCCAAGGTCGAGAAGAAGACCAAGAGCTCCGGGGCCTCCGCACCTCGCCGGAAGCCGGCCCCGAAGAATCAGGCCGCCAAGGCCCCGAAGAAGCCGCCGAAGAAGAAGTAGCGGCCGCTAGGCGGTCGGCAGGTACTGCTCCCAGGCGGCCGGCGTCTTCGGCGCCGCGATGCGGATGAAGACCGTCGGGCCCGGCGGGCGGGGACGGGTGCGCGGATGCATCCGGATCTCGTGGGGCATGCGGGCGCCCTTGCGGCGGTTGCAGGCGGCGCAGGCCGCGACGATGTTCTCCCAGACCGACTCGCCGCCGCGGCTGCGCGGGATGACGTGGTCGACGGTCAGACCCGGCCTGTCGGAGCCGCAGTACTGGCACACCCAGCCGTCCCTGGCGAGGACGGCCTTGCGGGTGATGCGGCGGCGGTGGGAGTCGCGCGGGACGCGGACGAAGCTGACCAGGCGGATGACCTCGGGCTGCTCGAGGCTGATGGTCTCGGAGCGCAGCATGCCCTCGCCGGCCTCGAGCACCTCGGCCTTCTCCTTGAGGATGAGGACCAGCGCGCGCCGCACCGTGCAGACGTTCAGCGGCTCGTAGGTCGCGTTCAGGACCAGCACGCGGCCGCGTGCCAGCCGGCGTACCCCGCCGGGAACCAGCTCCAGGTCCCCCTCGGAGGCATCAGAAACCCGCCGGTCCCCAACCGGCACTGCCCCCTCTCGCGCAGCGGCAGCGGTGCCCATTTCGCGGCGGATTCTAGCCAACCGCCCTCCCGGCTCCGCGCGGGCGCGGCCTAGGAGCCGGTCAGGCCTGGCACGCCCTGCGAGGCCGTCGGGTAGCTGCCGAGGATGCGCACCGACTCGGCGTTGCGGCGCAGGTCGCCGACCGCCGCCGCGACTGCGCTGTCATCGAGGGCGCCCTCGCAGTCGACGAAGAACATGTCGCGGCCGAGGCCGCGCCGGCGGGGCCGGGACTCGATCCGGGTCAGGTTCACCCCGCGCTCGGAGAACGCTCCCAGGGCGTCGACCAGAGCTCCGGGCTTGTCCTCGCCCAGCTCGGTGAAGACGAGGGTGGTCCGCCAGGGGCCGCCGCCCTCCGGGACGGTGCCCTCCGGCGCGATCCAGACGAAGCGGGTGACGTTGTCGGGCTCGTCCTCGACGCCGTCGCGCAGCACCGTGCACCCGTAGAGCCCGGCTGCGGAGGCGGCGCCGAGGGCGGCCCAGGGCCGATCGCTCTCGCTGACGATGCGAACCGCCTCGGCGGTGCTCTCGACGGTCCGAACCGACGCGGCGGGGAGGTTCTCGCGCAGGAAGCGGGCGCACTGGGCCGTCCCCTGCGGATGGGAGAGGACGGTCTCGATGTCCGCCAACGGCAGGTCCTCTCGGGCGATCAGGCTCTGGCTGACGGAGAGGTCGTGCTCCCCGACGATCACGACGCCCTCCGCGTCGAAGGCGAGCGTGTCGAGCGTCGCGCGCACGGGGCCCTCGATCGAGTTCTCGAAGGGAACGAAGGCCCGCTCGGCCTCGCCGGCTTCGACGGCGACGATGGCGGCGTAGACGGAGGCCGCTGGAACGGCCTCCACCTCCGCGCCGGCGGCGGCTTCCATCAGTGCGTCCTCGGTGAACGTGCCCCTCGGCCCCAGATAGGCGACCCGCACCTCAGCTCCTCCTCGGCACCGGGCTAGCCGGAGCCGAACACGATCGTGTAGGAGGCCTCGTTGTTGGTCGGGTCCTCCTCGCCCGCGACGGGCTCGACCAGGACGTCGAGAGTGGCCTCGGTGCCGGGCTGCGGGAGCGTCCCGAGCGGGATGTTCGCGGGGGCGGTCTCACCAGGCCCGATCGACACGATCTCCTTGGTCTCTTCCTCGCCGTTGAAGGTGATGGTGACCGTCACGGCCGACTCCTCCGAGTCTCCGCCGTTCAGCACCTGGACGGTTACCTCGTTCGCGCCGCTGTCCACGGTGGTGGTGCTGTCGGGGCTGAGGGTCACGTCGCCCATGTCCACCTGCACGAGCTCGAGGCCGTGGACCCCGCCCGTGGTCTCCTCGCCGCTGAGGTTGTTGAGGAGCTCGGTGACCGACGTCTTGTCGAGGAACTCGGTCGGGTTGTCCTCGGGCATGAAATTGCCGGGCGGAAGCTCCGAGGCGTCGACCCCCTCCGACTCGATCACGTCCTCCATCTCGGGCACCGCGAGCTGGCTCCAGAGGATGTCGCTCGCGTACAGCGAGCCCATCTGGGTCGTGACCGCGTCGATCGAGTCGGTGCGCTCGGTGTCGGCCGTTGCCTGCCCGATGTTCTCGGCGATCTTCTCGAGGGCGTCGCGCCGCAGCTTCAGCGCCAGCGTGACGGCGCTGTGAGCGTCGCGCATCTGGCCCGGGGTGTCGACCTCCTCGGCGCGGTCCAGGAGGGTGGCCGACGCGCCGCGCACAGCCGCGACCCGCTGCTCGGCCTGCTGCTCGGTGAGCCCGCCCTCGCCCTCGAGCGCCGCGAAGAACTCCTCGCCGCGCTGCTGGGACTCGAGCATGATCGTGCCGATGTCCTGCGCGTAGTTGCGGATGCCGCGATCCGAGCGGGCCTCGAGGCAGCCGCGAAAGGCGATCACGACCAGGATCAGGAAGGCGACGCCGACGCCGACCGCGATCAGCCGACGCACCAGGAACTGCCTGCGACGCCGCTCCGGCCCGGCGGGCTCCCGCCTGGGGCGCTCCGGTTCGTCAGCGGCGGCGATCTGCTCTTCCTCGTCGAGGAACGCCAAGGCCCCTGATTCTAGGCGTGGGGGCCGCAGGAACGGCGCGCCGCGCACCGAACGTGAAACCCGAGATGGTGGGTGAACGCATCCTGGGGCGCTTCCTGATCGAGGCGCGGATCGGCAGCGGCGGCTTCGGCACCGTCTACCGCGCCTGGGACGAGCGCCTGCAGCGCTCCGTCGCGGTGAAGGTGATCGACCGCGAGGAGGGCGGGCCACGGGTGATGCGCGAAGCGCAGGCCGTCGCACGCCTGGCGCACCGCAACATCGCGACCCTCTACGAGCTGGCCGGCGAGGACGGCCGCGCCTACCTGGTCTCCGAGCTGATCGAGGGGGAGACCCTTCGGACGCTCGCCCGCCGCGGCGACCTCTCCGACCGGCTCGTCGCCGAGATCGGCGCCGACTGCGCCGCGGCGCTCGCCCACGCCCACCGGGCGGGCGTCGTGCACCGCGACGTCAAGCCCGAGAACGTGATCGTGGCCGCCGGCGGGGCGGCGAAGCTCGTCGACTTCGGCATCGCCCGCATCACCGGCGAGCGGACGCTTACGGGGACCGGAGACGTGCTCGGCACGCTCGCCTACATGGCCCCCGAGCAGGCGGACGGGCAGCGCCCGGGCCCCGGCGCGGACGTCTACTCACTCGCGCTGACGCTCTACGAGTGCCTCTGCGGCGAGCATCCGCTGATCCGCGAGAGCCCCGCCGCGACGGCGCGCGCGATCGGAGAGGAGATCGCGCCGATCGCGGACGTCCGCCCCGACCTCCCGGCGCCCTTGGCGGATGCGATCGACGCGAGCCTCGATCCCGATCCGGAGCTGCGTCCCCTCGCCTCCGAGCTCGAGTCGGTGCTGGACGCGCACTCCCGGAAGCTCGACGGCGCCCCGCTTCCCGCCGTTCTGCGGCCGGACTTCGAGGACTCCGAGCCGGCCTGGGCGCTTCCCGCCGGCTCGCTGCTGCGCTTCGCGCCCGGCCTCTCGATCGGGGTGCTCACCCTCTGCGCGCTGCTGGCCCTCGGCGCCGCCCCGGCGATCGTCCTGCTGGCCGCCCCCGCTGCGGGCCTCGTCGCCGTCGGCCGGCCGCGCGCCGGCCTGGGCCTGGGGACGCTCGTCACGCTCGGCTGGCTGCTGGCCGGAGCGGGCGAGCCGGGTACGGCCTTCCTCGTGACCCTCCTGGCGGCCCCGCTCTTCGCCGTCCCGATCGCCGGAGAAGCGGCGCTCGCCCTGCCGGCGCTCGCCCCCCTGCTCGGCGCCGCCGGACTCGGAGCGGCGTACCCGGCCCTGGCCGGCCTCTGCCGCGGGATGGCGACCCGCGCGCTGCTCGGAGCCATCGGCTGCCTGTGGATGGCGGCGGCCGAGATCGTATCCGGCAGGACCTTCGTCCTGGGCCCGGACAACCCGGCGCCCCGCGACTGGGAGGGCTCGGTCGGCGCCGCGATCGGAGACGTGATCACGCCGCTGCTCTCCCCGCAGCAGCTCGCCCTCACCGGGGCGTGGGCGCTGGGCGCCGCCATCCTGCCGCTGCTGGTCCGCGGGCGCTCGCCGCTGCTCGACGGCGTCGGGGCGCTGATCTGGGCGGCGGGCCTGATCTCGGCTCACCGCCTGGTCGCGGGGCCCGACGGCGAGCCCGCCGGGCTGTTCGTCGCCGCGCTGCTCGCGGCGGTGCTCGCGGCGTTCGCGGCGCCACGCCTGCGCCACGCCCAGGGGGAGCCCGAGCAGACACTAAGGAGCGACCGACCCACCGGCGTCCATGCCTAGTTCCATCTAGGCTTTCGCATGCGGCTCGGGGTTCCCGGGCCGTCTCCGCTACGAGCCGAGGAGCAGTCCGATCAGCGTCCTACGCAACCTGGAAGCACGGATCGAGGGCCTCGTCGAAGGCGTGTTCAGCCGCGCCTTCAGCTCCGGCGTGCAGCCGGTGGAGATCGCCCGCAAGCTGGCGAAGGAGATGGACGCGCACAAGACCGCGTCGGTCTCCCGCGTCTACGTGCCCAACGAGTACACGGTCTGGCTCGCGCCCGAGGACTACGAGCGCTTCAAGGACTACGAGACCTCGCTGGCCCAGGAGCTGAGCGCCCACCTGCTCGAGCACGCCCGTCGCCACGAGTACGACCTGCTCACGCGCCCGGTCGTCGGCCTCGACGGCGACGATCGCCTGCGCCTCGGCGAGTTCGGGATCCAGACGCGGCTGGTGCGCCCTCCGCAGCGCCAGGGCGCCGAGCCGAGCCAGGGCGAGCCGGGCCACACGATGGTCTACTCGGCGACGCAGGCCGAGAAAGCGAAGTCCAAGCGCCGTCCGCAGACTGCCTACGTCGACACGAGGGCGATCGTTTCGCTCGATGATCGCCGCTACGTGCTCGACGGCCCGGTGGCGACGCTCGGGCGCTCCAAGGAGTGCGACTGCGTGCTCGACGACCCCAACATCTCCCGCCGGCACGCGGAGCTCCGCCGCTCCTCCAACGGCGACTGGCAGGTCGTCGACCTCGGCTCGACCAACGGCGTCAAGGTCAACGGGCGCCGCGTTTCCTCCGCCCGGCTTTCGCCCGGCGATGAGATCACCCTCGGAACCCTCGTCTTCTCCTTCGACATCGAGCAGTGAACGACCTCGAGCCTCTCGCGGTCGCCCTCAAGTTCGGCTTCCTGGCCGTGCTCTACCTGTTCCTGCTCTGGGTCACGCGGATGGCGCTGCGCGACCTGCGCGGCACCGCCACCCCCGGGATCGAGACCGGCTACCACGAGGTCCTGCACGGCGAAGGAGGGGCGACGGACGCCTGGCTGATCGTCGAGGCGGGGGGCGGTCTCACCAAGGGGGAGCGCTTCGACCTCTTCGGCGGCGTTTCGCTGGGCCGCTCGCCCGACGCCGACATCCGGCTCGACGACCGCTACGCCTCGGGGATCCACGCCCGGGTCTTCGGGCGATCCGGCAACTACTTCGTCGAGGACATGAACTCGACCAACGGCACCCTGCTGAACTCCCAGGAGCTGCACGGAGAGGCGGAGCTGACCCCGGGCGACCGCATCCGGATCGGCGACACCGAGTTCACTTTCGAGGTCAACTGATGGCGGAGAGAATCCACTGATGCTGGTCGTAGTCGACGAGGCGCACCGCACCGACACGGGCCGCCAGCGCCACGCGAACGAGGACTCGTACTTCGCCCGCTCGCCGATGTTCGCCGTCGCCGACGGGATGGGCGGCGCGCAGGCCGGCGAGGTCGCATCCCGGATCGCCGCCCGCGCGTTCGAGCGCGGCGCGGACGCCGGCGCGCCGCCCGAGTCCCAGCTCGAGGCGATCGCGCTCAACGCCAACCGCGAGATCCACGACCTCGCCCAGCGCGACTCCACCACCGCGGGGATGGGCACGACGCTGACCGCGGCCATGGTCTCGGGCGACGAGGTGGCCTTCGGCCACGTCGGTGACAGCCGCGCCTACGTGCTGCGCGACGGCGAGCTGAAGCGCCTGACCAAGGATCACTCGCTGGTGGAGGAGCTGCGCCGCCAGGGACGCCTGACCGAGGAGGAGGCCGAGGAGCACCCGCAGCGGTCGATCATCACCCGCGCCCTCGGCCCCGAGAACGACGTCAACGTCGACACGATGACCTTCCCGGCCAAGTCCGGCGACGTCTTCCTGCTCTGCAGCGACGGCCTGACGACGATGGTCTCCGACGACGAGATCCGCCGCATCATCAGCGAGGCCCGCACCCTGCGCAGCGCCGTCAACAAGCTGATCGACGCCGCCAACAGCGGCGGCGGCCGCGACAACATCACCGCCGTCGCGTTCCGGCTGGCCGAAGAGGGGGAGGAGCCGGAGGAGGGCGCGACGCTGATCGCCCGCACCGCCGAGCAGGCCGGGCTGACCGCCGAGCGCATGCGCCAGGCCGGCGATCGGCTGCGCGGCCAGGGCCCGATGCCGCTGCCCTACAAGCGCCGGCGCTGGCTGCGGATCGCCGCGATCATCGCGGTCATCGCCGCCGTGATCGCGGCCGGCGTCCTGATCGCACGCCAGGTGTACTTCCTGGGCACCGACGAGGCCGGCCGCGTGGCGCTCTACCGCGGCCTGCCGTACGAGCTGCCCCTGGGCATCGACCTCTACTCCGAGCAGACCTCGATCGGCGTCCAGGCCGCCACGCTCTCGGCCGAGCGCCAGGAGGTCGTCACCGAGCACAAGCTGCGCTCCGAGGACGACGCCCGCGACATCCTCGACGACATCGAGTCGAGGGAGGGCTCGCAGCCGCTGACCCCGGCGACCCCGGCACCGCCGGCGGGCCAGCAGAAGGAGCAGAAGCAGGGTCAACAGCAACAGCAGCAGCCGACCGCGCCCCAGCAGGGCGCCCAGTAGCTTGAGCGCGCGCTCCCGCGAGCTGCTCGCCCTGATACCGGTCGCGCTCCTGGTCACGGCCGGCTTCACGGCGGTCCTGATCACCGAGTCGAACGAGATCGACAACCTCAGCGTCTTCTACGGCGCCTACTTCCTCGGGCTCTGCCTGATCACGCACCTGGTGATCCGCAACCGGCTGCCGGACGCCGACCCGTTCCTGTTCCCGCTCGTCGCGCTGCTGGCGGCGTTCGGGGTGGTGATGCTCTTCCGCCTCGACGAGGGGCTCGCGCGGGACCAGGCGAACTGGTTCGTGGTCGGCCTGGTGCTGTTCTCGCTGACGATCATCTTCCTGCGCGACTACGACGCGCTCCAGCGCTACCGCTACCTGATCGCGATCGCCGGCCTGGGCCTGCTGCTGCTGCCGCGGGTTCCGGGGATCGGCGAGACCACCAACGAGGCCTTCCTCAGCGTCGATCTCGGCCCGGCCTCCTTCCAGCCGACCGAGCTGGCGAAGATCTGCATCGTCGTCTTCCTCGCCAGCTACCTGAACGAGCGCCGCGAGGTCCTGGTGGTGGGGGCGCGGCAGTTCGCCGGGATCGTGCTGCCGCCGCTGAAGCACCTCGGCCCGCTGCTGGTCGTCTGGGGCGCGGCGATGCTGATGCTCGTCTTCATCCGCGACCTCGGCTCGTCGCTGATGTTCTTCGGCGCCTTCCTGGCGATGATCTACGTGGCCACCGCGCGGATCTCGTTCGTCCTGGTGGGCCTGACGCTGTTCTTCGTCGGGGCCTGGTTCTTCGCGAACACCGTCGGCCACGTGCAGGACCGCTTCGACATCTGGCTCGACCCGTTCGACGACGCCGGGGGCACCGGCTACCAGGTCGCGCAGTCCCTCTTCGCCCAGGCCGACGGCGGCCTCTTCGGCAAGGGGTTGGGGGCCTCGCTGGTGGAGCTTCCCGGGGCGACCGAATGCAAGGACTTTCCGAACTGCGGGGCGATCCTGCCGGCTCCCCACACCGACTTCATCTACGCGATCATCGTCAACGAGCTCGGCCTTTTCGGCGGCGGCGCGGTGATCCTGATCTACGCGCTGATCACGGAGCGAGGCTTCAAGACCGCGATCCTCGTCGAGGACGGCTTCTCGAAGCTCCTCGCCACCGGCCTGACGACGATCATGGCGTTGCAGGCGTTCGTGATCATCGGCGGCGTCACCAGGGTGATCCCGCTCACGGGCGTGACCCTCCCGTTCATCAGCTACGGCGGCAGCTCGATCGTCGCCAACTTCATCCTGCTCGCGCTGCTGCTGATGATCTCCGACAAGGCGCGGCGGCGCGTGCGGCGCGAGAACGAGGCGATCGCCAGGGAGTACGCGTGAACAACCAGATCGTGAAGCTCTTCGGCGTCGTCCTGGTGCTGTACGCGCTCGTGTTCGGGTTCACCTCGTACTGGTCGGTCTTCGACGCGGAGGGACTCGAGAACAACCAGGCCAACAAGCGCCCGCTGCTCGAGGAGCAGCAAATCGAGCGCGGCGAGATCCTCGCCGTGGACGGCGAGACCGTGATCGCCCGCTCGAAGCCGCAGGGGCGGGGCGGCAGCCGCATCTTCGTGCGCCAGTACCCGCTGGGCGACCTGTTCGGGAACCCGATCGGATACAGCTTCGTCGAGCGCGGGAGGGTCGGCGTGGAGCTCTCGCACAACGACGAGCTCGTCGGCAACAAGACCGAGTTCCTCTCGATCATCGACCAGCTCCGCGGCCAGGTGCAGGAGGGCGACACCCTCGTCAGCTCCCTCGACGCCGAGGCCCAGGAGACCGCCGCGGACGCGCTGGGCGGCCAGAAGGGCACGGTCGTCGCGATCGTGCCGCAGACCGGCGAGGTCCGCGCGATGGTGAGCGTGCCCCAGTACGACCCGAATGACGTCGCCAGCTCCCAGGGGTTCGAGGCCCTGAACGAGGACCCCGACGCTCCGCTCTTCAACCGCGCGACGCAGGCCGGCTACCAGCCGGGGTCGACGATGAAGGTCGTCACGGCGACCGCGGCGCTCGACAGCGGGGAGTTCGACACCGACTCCACACTCAATGCCGATTCCCCCAAGACGATCTCCGGAGTGCCCCTCGAGAACTCCGGCGGACAGAGCTTCGGCGAGATCGACATGGAGACGGCGCTCACGAACTCCGTCAACACCTACTGGGCGCAGGTCGGGGAGGAGCTCGGGACCGACACGATGTACAAGTACATGGACCGCTTCGGCTTCAACGCGCAGCCGCCCCTCGACTACCCGAGCTTCCAGCTCGCCACGTCGGGCGAGTTCGCGGACGGCAAGCTGCTCGGCCCCGACTCGGACCAGATCGACGTCGGCCGCATGGCGATCGGGCAGGACAAGCTCAATGTGACGCCGCTGCAGATGGCGATGGTCGCCGCCACCGTCGCCAACGGCGGCGAGCTGATGGAGCCGCGGCTGTGGTCCAAGGTGATCGACACGGACGGCCGCGAGGAGAAGCTCGATCCCGAGCGCCAGAGCCGCGTGATGAGCGAGGAGACGGCCGACGAGCTGACCTCGATGATGACCGACGTGGTCAACGAGGGAACGGGCGGCGCCGCGGCGCTCGCCGACGACCAGGTCGCCGGCAAGACCGGAACGGCGGAGATCGACATCTCGCGCGGGATCAACCAGGCCTGGTTTATCGGCTTCGCCCCCGCCGATGACCCCCGGATCGCGATCGCGGCCACGGTGGAGCGCACCTCGGGGCAGGGCGGGACGGTGGCGGCGCCGATCGCGCAGCGGGTGCTGGAGGTGTTGCTCGCGAACAGCTCCGGGGGCGGCGGGTGACCAGAGAGAGGCGGGACTGATGGCGAGGGTGCACAAGGGGACGATCGTCGACGAGCGCTACCAGATCGAGCGCAAGATCGGCAGCGGTGGCATGGCCGACGTCTGGCTTGCGCGGGACACCGAGCTGGACCGCGACGTCGCGGTCAAGATCCTCCACGACCGCTTCGCCCAGGACACGGAGTTCGTCGAGCGCTTCCGCCGCGAGGCGCAGTCGGCCGCCGGGCTGCAGCACCCGAATGTCGTCAGCATCTTCGACCGCGGCGAGTTCATGGACACCTACTTCATCGCGATGGAGTACGTCGATGGCCCGCAGCTCAAGGAGCTGGTGCGGGGCGGGATGGGGGCGAAGGACGCGATCAACTTCACGCGCCAGATCCTCAACGCGGCGCGCTTCGCCCACCGCAAGGGAATCGTCCACCGCGACCTGAAGCCGCAGAACGTCCTCATCGACGAGGACGGCCGCGCTCGTGTCGCCGACTTCGGCATCGCGCGCGGCGAGAGCTCCGACATCACCGCGACCGGCTCGGTGATGGGCACCGCCCAGTACCTCTCGCCCGAGCAGGCGCAGGGCAAGGAGACCACCCCGCGCTCCGACATCTACTCGATCGGGGTGATCCTCTACGAGGCGCTGACCGGCCGGGTGCCCTTCGAGGGCGACAGCGCCGTCGCGGTCGCGCTGAAGCAGGTCTCCGACCAGCCGCGGCGCCCGAGCGCGATCAACCCCAATGTCCCGCCGGCGCTCGACGCGGTCGTGATGCGCGCCCTGGCGAAGGACCCCGAGGCCCGCTTCAGGGACGCTGACGCCTTCCTCAAGGCCCTGGACGCCGCCGAGCGGGCGCCCGAGGTGGCGCGCCCCGAGGACACCGCGGCGTTCGCCGCCGTCTCGCCCGAGGGCGAGCACGAGGGCCTGGGAGCGCCGCCGCCCGAGGAGGAGGGGGAACGCCGGCGCCCGCCGTGGCGCTGGATCATCCTCGCCCTGCTGGTCGCCGCCATCGCGGCTCTCGTCGCGTACGCGCTGACCCGGCCCGACCGCGTGGAGGTCCCGAACGTGATCGCCCAGGACGTCGGGACCGCGACCGAGCTGCTGGAGAAGGAGGGCTTCGACGTCGACCTGGAGCCGCGCCCGAGCCAGGCGCCGCGCAACATCGTCCTCGAGCAGGACCCGCTCGCCGGCGAGGAGGTGGACGAGGGATCGAGCGTCACGCTCACCGTCAGCTCGGGGCCCGCGATCGTGCAGGTGCCGGAGGTCTCCGGCCTGACCGAGCGCCAGGCCACCAAGAAGCTCGAGGACGCGGGGCTGTTGGTGGACCCCGGCTTCGGCTTCTCCGACACGGTGCCGGAGGGCCGCGCGATCGGGACGGAGCCCGTCGCCGGGACCTCGCTGCCGAGCGGCTCCACCGTGAAGCTGACGATGTCCCGAGGCTCCAACCGCGTCGAGGTGCCCAGCGTCATCGGGCTCGACGACCAGCGGGCGCTCTCCGTCCTCAGCCAGGCCGAGCTCAGCGGCAACATCGTCCAGCGCGAGGACGACGCGCCCGCGGGTGAGGTCGTCGGCCAGAGCCCCGGCGCAGGCCAGCTCGTCAAACGCGGCAGCCAGGTGACGGTCTTCGTCTCCACCGGTGCGATCCGCGTTCCCGACGTGGTCGGCGAACTGCGCAAGACGGCCGTGAACACCCTCAAGAAGGACGGCTTCGTCGTCTCGGTGAGCGAGCAGGAGACCGAGGACCCGAACCAGGTGGGGCGGGTGATCACCCAGTTCCCGCCGGGCGGCTCGCGAGGCTCGCGAGGCGACACCGTCACGATCTCGGTCGGCCGAGCGGCGCCGCCCGTCGGCAACCCGCAATCGCCATGAGGGTCGCGGTCCTGCGCGGGGGGCGCTCGAGCGAGCACGGCGTCTCGCTTCAGTCCGGCGCCGCCGTCGCCGGGGGCCTGCGCGAGGCGGGCCACGAGGTGGTCGGGGTCCTGATCGAGCGCGACGGGCGCTGGCTCGGCGAGGGGGGCGAGGAGGTCACGGTGCGCCCGGCCGCGGGCTTCCTGGGGTGCGACGCCGTCTTCCCGGTGCTGCACGGGCCCGGGGGAGAGGACGGCAGCGTCCAGGGGCTGCTCGAGGTCGCCGACGTCCCGTACGTCGGCTCCGACGTCGAGTCCTCCGCGCTCTGCCTCGACAAGCTCGCCTTCAAGCGCCTGCTCGCGGCCCACGGGCTGCCGCAGGTGGACTTCTGCGAGGCCGGGACCGACGGCTGGCGCGAGCGCGCCGCCGAGCTGACCGCGCCGCTCTGGGTGAAGCCCGCTCGGCTCGGCTCGAGCGTCGGCATCAGCAAGGTCGACGATCTCTCGGAGCTCGACGAGGCGGTCGAACGCGCCCGCCGCCACGACCCCCGCGTGATCGTCGAGGCCGCCGGCGCCGGCGCCGAGGTGGAGTGCTCGCTGCTCGGCCACTCGGAGCTGACCGTCTCGGTCCCGGGCCTGATCGACGCGCACGCCGACTGGTACGACTACGAGGCGAAGTACTCGGCGGGCGGCATGGACCTCGTCGTCCCGGCGCCGATCGGCGACGCCGCCACCGAGACGCTGCGCGACCTGGCGGCTCGCACCTTCCGCCTCTGCGGCTGCAGCGGCCTCGCCCGCTGCGACTTCTTCGTCGACGGCGAGACGGTCCTCGTCAACGAGCTGAACACCATCCCCGGCTTCACCGAGACCAGCGTCTACGGGAAGCTGCTCGAGGCGAGCGGCATCCCCTACCCCGACCTGTGCGACCGCCTCGTGCAGCTCGCGATCGAGAAGCACCGCGACGCCCGCAGCTACGAGTTCTAGCTTCGGAGCCTCAGGACAGTACGCGGACGTCGCTGACCTGCAGCTGGAAGCGCCCGGGCTGCTCCTCGCTCTCGGGCAGCTTCGTGATCCAGATCAGGACGGACTTGACCGGCTCCCCGCCGAGCTCGGTGCTCGCCCGGGTGCCGCCGTCGGTGATGGTCCCCGCGGGCGGGCCCCACGCCTCGAGGTCGTCGGCCGGCTCCCCGGCGCTCGTGTAGATCTCGGCGTCCCAACCGGCGGCGGAGGAGCGCACCTCCAGGGCCGTCGCGTCGACGGGCTCGCCGGCGACCTCCACGATCAGGCCGACGCCATCTTTGATGCCGCCGAAGTCCTC
>DASSYK010000055.1:0-2033 GCA_035703345.1 Solirubrobacterales bacterium | reverse complement strand
CGGCCCTCGCCCAGACGGCGAGGGCCCGCGGGGCCGTCGTCGGGGGTGGCGATGGAGGTCAGGTCGCGGCGGCTGAGCTCGTCGTCGGTGAGGCTGAGCCAGTCCTCGCCCGGATCGCCGCCGGACCTGTCGCCGCCCGGGGACGGGCGGCGACCCTCGGGCCTGCGGCGCGGGCGCGCCGCGCGGGCGCTGCCGCTCCGCGCACGGCCAGTGCGCCCGTCGCCGTTCGCGCCGGGGCGCCGCTCGTCGCGCCGGGGCTCGGGGTCCTCACGCGTGCCGGGCGCCCCGCGGCCGACGTCGAAATCGAAGTCGAAGTCTTTGTCTGTCATCTCGGGGTGCAAGCGAAACCGCCGGCCGGGTGCCCCATGAGGTGTGCGAAGGAGCGCCTGGGCGCCGACATCGGGGGCGCAGCAACAACCGCGCCCGGCCAGGCGGAAGGTCGCAGTCTAGCATTGGCCCCATGACGGAATTGAGGGGCGCGGCGGCGGATCTGGCTCGTGGAGCCGAGGAAGTGCTCCCCGCGGGGATGCTCGCCGAACAGGTCGGTCAGGGACGCCCGCTGCGGGTGAAGCTCGGGATCGATCCCACCGCGCCCGACATCCATCTCGGCCACGTCGTCGTCCTCACCAAGCTCGCGCAGTTTCAGCGGGCCGGCCACACCGTCGTCCTGATCGTCGGCGACTACACGGCGAGGGTGGGGGACCCCAGCGGCCGCGACACCCAGCGCCCCGTGCTCTCGGCCGAGGAGATCGACGCCAACGCCAAGACGTTCACCGAGCAGGCCTTCAAGGTCCTCGACCGGGATCGCACCGAGGTCCGCTTCAACGGCGAGTGGCTCGACATGCCCGTCTCCGAGCTGTTCGCGCTGGCGGCGAAGGTCACCGTCGCCCAGCTCCTGGCCCGCGAGGACTTCCGCAAGCGCATGGCCGAGGAGCGCCCCCTGACGGTCCTCGAGCTGCTCTACCCGGTCCTGCAGGGCTACGACTCCGTCGCCATCGAGGCCGACGTCGAGATCGGCGGCACGGACCAGAAGTTCAACCTCCTGCTCGGGCGCGACCTGCAGCAGGCCTACGGCCAACCGGGCCAGTCGATCATGACCCTGCCGATCCTGCCGGGGCTCGACGGCGAGCGCCGCATGAGCAAGTCGCTCGGCAACTACGTCGGCGTCACCGATCCGCCCGAGGAGATGTTCGGAAAGCTGATGAGCATCCCCGACGCGGCGATGCCCATCTATTACGAGCTGCTCCTGCTCTCCGAGCCGCCGGCGGACGCCGCACCGGTCGACGCCAAGCGGGCCCTGGCGCGCGGGCTGGTCGACCGCTTCCACGGCGAGGGGGCGGGCGCGGGCGCGGAGGCGCACTTCGACCGCGTGCACAAGCGGCGCGAGGTCCCGGAGGACGTCCCCGAGATCGACCTCTCCGCGATCGAGGGTCTCGACCTCGCGGAGGACGGCGAGAGCCGGGTTCACCTCCCGCTGCTGCTCGCCGGCGCGTTCGGGCTCTCGACCAGCGAGGCCCGCAGGCTGCTGAAGCAGGGCGGGGTCAAGCTCGACGGCGAGACCCTCCCGCCCGACAGCCTCGATCTGCGCTTCAGCGAGCTCGCCGGCAGGGTGCTCCAGGCCGGAAAGCGCCGCTTTGCGGCGGTTCCGTCCCAGCCCGGCTGAACGGCCGCCGGCCGGGCCCGCAACGATGGACTTGTCCTTGACAGATGGCTATACTGCGCGGTCGCTCTTGCTTCGGACCTCGAAAGGAGCCACCTCGTAAGAGGGCCCAGCAGCGGCCGGTCATCCGGCCGCCCCATGACCGGGCCCCTCGAGAGGGGCCTTTTTCGTGGGCGAAGCGAAAGCGATGAGGCGAGGCGGCGAGACCCGTCGCCGGGCCACAAGCGGTCTTTGAAAACTGAGCAGCGCGTTGACCACGGTCGCCAGCGATCGTGGTCATCGACAGGTCCGACCCGTCATCGGCGCCCGTTGGGTGCCGGCGACGGGCTAAGAACCTCGTCATGTCGCCCGCCATTCTGTGTACTTGGCGGGC
>DASSYK010000040.1:0-3944 GCA_035703345.1 Solirubrobacterales bacterium | reverse complement strand
ATGCCCGCGGGCTCGGGCGCGGTCGCGGGGCTCAACTGGGAGCTCGACCGCGAGGGCCTCGCCGCGGACCTCGGCTTTCAGCGCCCGTTCGCGAACTCGCTGGACGCCGTCTCCAACCGCGACTTCGCGCTCGACTACCTCTACGCGGCATCGGTCTGCGCGATGCACCTCTCCCGCCTCGGCTCGGAGATCGTCCTGTGGTCGAGTCAGGAGTTCGGGTTCTGCGAGCCCGACGACTCGTTCGCCTCGGGCTCGAGCATCATGCCCCAGAAGAAGAACCCCGACGCCGCCGAGCTCCTGCGGGGCAAGGGCCCGCGGGTGGCGGCCTCGCTGCAGAGCCTGCTCGGGACCATGCACGCTCTGCCGCTCGCCTACAGCAAGGACATGCAGGAGGACAAGGAGCCGCTCTTCGACGCGATCGACACCGTCGAGGTCTGCCTCGAGGCGGCGAACCGCATGCTCTCCGGGCTCAGCTTCAACCGGGCGCGCCTCGCCGAGGCTTCCTCGGACGAGTTCCTCGCGGCGACCGACCTCGCGGACGCGCTCGTGGCCGCCGGCGTGCCGTTCCGCGAGGCCCACGGGATCGTCGCCGGCCTGGTGCGCACCGCGCTGTCGTCGGGCCGGACCCTCTCCGAGCTCGACGACGCCGAGATGGACGGCGTCCCCGAGTCCGCGCGCAAGAGGCTGCGCGCGGCACTCGGCGAGAACGGCGTGCTCGAGTCGAAGGTCTCCGCCGGCGGCACCTCCTCGGCGCGCCTCGCCGAGCAGCTCGAGCAGGCCCGCCGCAGCCTCGACGCCCTGTCGGCGTGAGCGGGACCGCGACGAGCCGGTCCGGGGCGGAGCTTGGCGTCCCGTTCTTCGACCGCTCGGTCCACGAGGTGGCGCGGGAGCTGATCGGCTGCACGCTCGAGATCGGCGAGTGCGCCGGCGTCATCGTCGAGACGGAGGCCTATGACCAGACCGACCCCGCCTGCCACGCGTTCGGGGGCCGCACGGCGCGCAACGAGGTCCTGTTCGGCCCGCCGGGCCGCGCTTACGTCTACCTGTCCTACGGGATCCACAGCCTGCTGAACGCCGTCGCCGAGCCCGAGGGCAGCGCCGCCGCCGTGCTGATCCGCGCGCTCCAGCCCACGGCGGGGGTGGAGCTGATGCGCGAGCGGCGCCGGCGCTCCGAGCTGCACGAGCTCTGCTCGGGTCCGGGCAAGCTCACCGAGGCGCTCGGCGTGGGCCTCGACCTCAACGGGCTGCCCCTCGACGCGGCGCCGTTCCGGATACTCGCTCCGCCACCGGGCTCTCCGGGCCCCGAGGTCCTGGCCGGCCCGCGCATCGGGATCACGAAGGCGGTGGACCACCCCTGGCGCTACTGCGCTGCGGGCAGCCGCCACGTCTCGCGGCCGTGGCCGCGGTCGGTGGAGAAGGCCCGAACCTAGAGACCGGTGCCGCCGGTGGTGCCGCCGGTTGCACCACCGCCGCCGCCACCGCCACCGGTCGAGCCGGAGCTGCCCGAGGAGCCGGAGCTGCCGCTCGAGGACGAGCCCGAGGACGAGCCCCCGTAGGAGGGGACGTAGGTGCTGTCGCTGTCCGAGTCGTCCCCGCTGTCGCCGCTGTCCTCGTCCTTTGCGTTCTGCTCGTAGATGGCCTCGCACGCGTCCATGATCTGGCCCCAGATGTAGGCGGGGAAGGTGCCGCCGTCCACCGGGCCGCCGTTGTACTCGGTCTCCATCGGGGTGTTCCCCTGCGCGTGGCCCACCCAGACGCAGGCGGTCAGGTGGGTCGAGCCGCCGCAGAACCAGGCGTCACCGTTGTTCTCCGTGGTTCCGGTCTTGCCCCACTCGTTCGGATCGCCGAACTCAGCGTTCTCACCGGTCCCGGAGAGGACGTTGAGGTGGAGGATGTCCCGCACCGAGGAGGCGACGGCCTCGGGGATCGCTCGCATCTCCTTGGGCTTGTACTTGCTGCCGCCGTCGATGGTGTCGCCGTCGGGCAGGACGACCTTGCTGATCCCGGTCGGGCCGAGGTCCTCGAGCGTGTTGTTCGGGCCTTCGACCGAGTCCAGCTCCCCGCCGATGCGGACGCCGTCGCGAGCGATCGTGCTGTACGCGTAGGCCATCTCCAGCGGGGAGACACCCGGGTCGAGACCACCGAGGATCATCGCCGGGTTGGTCGTGAAGTCGGTCTGGATCCCCATGTCGTGCGCGGTCCGCGCGATCTTGCGGGGCCCCTTGCGCCCGAGGCCGTCCGGGCCGAACCCGAGCTCGGAGAAGATCGAGTTGTCCGAGTGGATCGTCGCCGTGGTCAGGTCGGAGGTCCCGTAGTAGGTGTCGTCGTAGTTGTTCACCTCGAAGAACTCCTTGCCCTTCGAGCCCGGGACGGGGAAGACGCGCTTGTAGGAGCCGAACGTGCTGCTCGGGCTGAACCCGTTCTCGAAGGCGGTGATGAGCGTGAACGGCTTGAACGCCGAGCCAGGCTGGCGGAGGCCGTTGGTGGCGAGGTTGAAGGGCTCCTCCTCGAAGTTGTTGCCGCCGACCATCGCCCTGACGCCTCCGGTCTCGTTGTCGATCACCACGACCGACGCGGTCGGCGCGATGCCGGCGAGCGTGTTGGAGGCGGTGCTCTCGGCAGCCTCCTGCATATCGAGGTCGAGAGTGGTGTGGACGTCGAGCCCGCCGCCGAAGGCGCGCCCGGGGCCGTACTTGTCGACGAGCTGCTGGCGCAGCCACTCGGTGAAGTAGGGGGAGAGCGAGTCGGGGGCGGGGCGCTCGATGTCGGACGGCGCGGGGACCGCCTTCTGCGCGGCCTCCTGGAACTCCTCCTCGGAGAGGACGTCCTGGTCGACCATCTTCTGCAGGACGAGGTTGCGCCGCTCCATGGCGAACTCGGGGTTGGCGCGGGGCGAGAAGCGCGACGGCGAGGTGATGATGCCGGCCAGCAGCGCGGCCTCCTCGGGCAGGAGCACGGAAGCGCAGGCGTCCCCGCCCTCGGCCATGCACTCCGGGTGGTTCCAGCCGAAGTAGGTGCGGGCCGCCGCTTCGATCCCGTACGCGCCCTCGCCGAAGTAGACCGTGTTCAGGTACTGGGTGATGATCTTGTCCTTGTCCCACTGGCGCTCGAGGTGGTACGCGTACGCGGCCTCGCGCAGCTTCTGGAAGTAGGTGCGTTCGCCCTGCGCCTCGAGCGCGTTCTTGACGAACTGCATCGTGATCGTCGAGGCGCCCTGGGTCGATCCGCCGGGGATGAGGTCGGCGGCCACGGCGCGGCCGATGCCCATGAAGTCCACGCCGCGGTGCTCGTAGAAGCGCTCGTCCTCGATCGCGACCGTCGCCTGCTTCATGTACGGCGAGATGTCCTCGCCCTCGACCAGGATGCGGCCGGTGTTGGAGAGCAGGGTGCCGAGCTTGCGTCCCTCCGCGTCGAAGACCTCGCTGTTCTTGGCCTCCGCGTACTGCTCCTTGTTCTCGAGCTGGGGCAGGTCGCCGGCGACGGCCATCATCATCCCGAACACGGTCGAGACCATCGCCAGGGCCGCGAGGCCGACCAGGATGATTGCGAGCCGCAGCTTCTTGATCTTGCCCGGCATCGGCTTGCGGGGGCGCCGCGAGGAGATGCGCCGCGGCAGGCGCGGGCCGGGGGGCTTGCCGTTGCCGCCGCCCCGGGCGGGGAGGGGGATCGCATCGGGGAGCCGCTCCTTGAGCCCGCCGAGCCGCTCACGCCCGCCGCGCAGGCGCTGGCGGCCGTCGTCGAGCAGGCCGCGCAGGCCGTACAGCGCGGCCGCGCCCCGGCGGGCCACGGCGCGCTTCTGCGGTTGGCGCTCGAGGATCCGCTCGAATTCGGCGCCGCCGTCCTCGTCCTCGGCCTTCCGGCTGGAGGGCTCCGGCTCGCGGCCCGTGGCGCGCAGGCGGGCGCTGCGCGCCAGCTCGCGGCCCTCGCGCAGACGGCGAGGGCCG
>DASSYK010000136.1:0-5703 GCA_035703345.1 Solirubrobacterales bacterium | reverse complement strand
GGAGCCGCGAGACGGCGAGGGGTGACGCCATACATCTCGTTCTAGAGTGCCGCTGCGCGCCGGACGCCCGTCTTCACGCGCCCCTAACGCCCCCGATCGTCGGTTTGACGGCTCCCTTACGCGCCGCGACCCTCGGCCGCTACGCCGTCTGCCAGCGCTGCGCCCACTGCTTCACGGCGCCGAGGACCGGCTTCAGCGATTCGCCCTTCTCGGTGAGCTCGTAGCTGACGCGGACGCGAGGGCCCTCCTCGACCTCGCGGCGGACAAGGCCGGAGGACTCGAGCTCCTTGAGGCGGGCGGAGAGGAGGCGGTCGGACATGCCGGGCACGCATTCCTTGAGCTCGGCGAAGTGGAGCGGGCCCTCGTCGGCGAGGGCGTAGAGGATCGCGCCGGTCCAGCGACGGCCGATCAGCTCCACCGCCGCGTGGTAGTGGGGGCAGACGTGTTTGGACTCGGTCGCCGCGCTCGCGGCGGACCGCGCCCCTCGCTTCGCACTCACCGCGACAAGCTTACCCATCGTAAGGGGCAGCTCCGCGCGGGGGCTAGGTGCACGGGCCGGTCGAGACCTCGCCGCCGATGCCGGGGATGGCGTCCGAGACGACGCCGTTCGGAACCCCGTAGCCGCCGGGCTTGCCCTGCGTGGTCGAGGCGAACACCGTCGTCAGGACCTGCCCCTTGCCGTCGAGGATCGGGCCGCCCGAGTTGCCGCTGCGGACCTCTCCGCGGAAGCTCGTCAGCTCGCGGCGGAGCGTCCCGCGGCCGTAGGAGTCCTGGCTGATCGCGGTCTCGGTCGCCCCGAGGCGCGCCGGCGTGATCGTGAACGGGCCGTTCTCCGGGTAGCCGAGGCTCGCGCCGGAGGTGCCGCTGCGCGGATCCGAAGCGAGGCTGAGCGGCTCCCCGGACAGCCCGCTGACGCGCAGCAGGGCGAGGTCGTTGCCCGGCTCGTAGTGGACCGGGGTCGCGTCGTGCTCGGCGCCGTCGTCGCCGACGCTGACAACCGTGTCCTCCTGGCCCGCGACGACGTGGGCGTTGGTGACGACGAGGCCGGGCGCGACGATCCAGCCGGAGCCCTCGACCCCGAGCCCGCAGGCGCTGCCCATGACCCGCACGACGCTGTCGGACGCGCCCTGGACATCGGGGTCGCGTGCGAGCCGGTGGTCGGGTGGGCCCACCCCCGGATCGGGGCCGCTGATGGCGCTGCCCGGGTCGATCCGGTTGAGCGTGTTGAGCAGGAAACCGGAGGGCGGCACAGCCTCGTTCAGGGTGCCCAGGATCGCCGAGCGCTGGACCGACTCACGCAGGTGCCTGGCACCGGGGGCGTTCAGCGCGACCACGCCGAAGAGCCACGCGAGCGCGACGCCGAGCGCGGCCAGCAGCAGCGCGCCGCCGGCCGCGTCGACGATCATCGCCTCGCGGCGAGTGAGCACCCGCAGCCGCAGCGCGTGGCCCACGCCCTCGAGCGAGACCGCGACGATCCCGCCGAGCAGCAGCGCGGCCGCCAGGGTGATCAGCGGCGCGTAAGGCGACTCGGACCCGTCGGAGAGGAGTGCGGGGCCCAGCCGGGCGCCCAGGAAGGCGCCGGCGACGAAGCCCGCGAGACTTGAGAAGCCGACGATCAGCCCTTGCCGGTAGCCCCAGAAGCCCATCAGCAGCGCGAAGACGACGATGCCCCAGTCGAGCCCGGTCACCGCCCCAATACAACCAGGCGAGCGGTGCCCCTCTTGCGCCGCCAAAGGTGCGCAGCGATTACCTTTTTTCTCGTGATTCCCTCGGATGCAGGGTCCGCCACGGGGCGGCGCCCCGGGCGCGACGGCCCTGACCTCCCGCGGCAGCGGGCTGCTCCCCCTGGCCGCAAGCCCTCGAAGCCGCGCAAGCCGCTGACCGAGCGCCAGCGCCGCCTGCGCCAGCGCGCGCTTCCGCTCGGGGTCCTCGCCTTCGCCGCCTTCGTCTTCGGGGCGATCTCCGCCGCGGGCTCGGCCGAGCAGGACATGGCGACGCGCTTCGTCGAGGCATGGGCGCGCCAGGACTTCAACTCGATGCACGACGAGCTCACGCCCGAGGCCCAGGCGCAGTACCCGGTCGAGCAGCTGGCCGGCGACTACCAACAGGCCCAGAACGCCGCCACCGCGCGGGCCATCGACCCGGGCGACGCGAAGGAGCCAACCACGGTCGACGGCACCGACGTCGTCGAGGTCGACCTGGACGTTCGCACGGAGACCTTCGGACTGATCGAAGGCTCGCTGCTGCTGCCGGTCAGCGACGGGAAGATCGCCTGGGCCCCGCACCTGACGTTCCCGAACCTCCAGGAGGGCGAGCGCGTCGGCCGCCGCCTCACACTCGGCCGGCGGGCGGCCATTCTCGCGAAGGACGGCAAGACGCCCCTCGCCCAGGGCAACCAGGACCGCAGCTCGCCGCTCGGCGGGTCCGCGATCGACGTCGCCGGCGAGGTCGGGGAGCCCGACGCCGAGCGCGCCGCCGAGCTGGCGGAATCCGGATATCCCTCGGACCAGCCCACCGGCGTGAGCGGGCTCGAGCTGGCCTTCAACGACCGCCTCGCGGGGCGGCCGGGCGGCGAGCTGCTCGCGGTCCCCGAGGGCACCGATCTGCCCGACGTGCCGGGCGGGGTCGAGGGACGCGTGCTGGCGACGGCCGAGCAGCAGCCGGGCCAGCCCGTCCGGACGACGATCGACCCCGACCTCCAGGAGGTGACGGTCGGGGCGCTCGCCGGGCAGGGCGGCGGGATCGCCGTGCTCGATGCCCGCAACGGGCAGGTGCGCGCCATCGCCGGGCAGGCGGTCTCCCTGCTGCGCCCGCCCGGCTCCACCTTCAAGGTGATCACGACGACGGCCGCCCTCGAGGACGACAAGGTGAAGCTCGAAGACACGTTCCCGGTCGTCACGGAGATCAACCCCGCCCCCGACACCGGCGCGCGCGTGATCTCGAATGCGCACGGCGAGCCCTGCGGCGGAGACTTCCTCACGACGTTCGCGGACTCGTGCAACACCGTCTTCGCACCGCTCGGCGTGAAGGTCGGCGCCGAGAAGCTCGTCGACACGGCCGAGCGCTACGGCTTCAACCAGAAGCCCACGCTCTACGACGCCGAGGCGACGGAGGCGGTTGACCCGCCGGCGATGGAGATGCCCGACGAGTTCGACGAGACGGGCACGGAGCTCTCGGTGAGCGCGATCGGCCAGGGCCAGGTGCTCGCGAACGCGCTGGGCATGGCCTCCGTCGCACAGACCGTCGCCAACGGCGGCACCCGCAGCCCGACCCCGATCGTCACGGACCCCGAGCTGCAGTCGGAGACCGGCCCGGTCCGAGTCACCTCGAAGGAGAACGCCCGGGTCCTGAACGGCCTGATGCGGGCGGTCGTGACGCAGGGGACCGGCAGCGCCGCCGCCCTCCCGAACGTGCAGGTGGCCGGCAAGACCGGGACCGCCGAGATCGGGCCGCGGCCCGGCGTGGCCGCGCCGCCCCCCGGATCGGCGGACGAGCAGGAGCTGATCGTCGACGCCTGGTTCATCGCTTTCGCCCCGGCGCGGAAGCCGAAGCTCGCGGTGGCCGTGACGATCACGGACGCGTCGGGCGACGGCGGCACGGTCGCCGCGCCGATCGCGCGCGAGATCTTCGCCGCCGCCCTCGGCTAGCGGCCCGCCCGCCTAGGGCAGCCCGAGCGCCGCGGCGATCACCGCCAGCGAAGCGCCGATCCCGGCCAGCAGGCCGCCGGGCGTCTCGGCCACGAGCGCGAGAGGGACTCCGACGGCCGCGAGCGCGCAGCCGGCAAGCATGAGCGCCCACCAGTTGGCCCCGCCCCGCCCGCGCCCCGGTGCGTCCGGAGCGCTGAGCGCTGTGCCGAGCGCGATCGCGCCCAGGCCTGCGAGGTCCCCCGCCGTGCCGAACATGCCCACCAGGATCACGAGGGCCCCCGCCCCGGCGATCAGCAGCGCGGCGCGCAGGCGGGTCACCGGGGCGTCTCGCCGCGAGCGGCCTAGAGGTCGAGCTCGATCACGCCGAGCTCACCGTCGGCCTCCATCTCGAGCTCGAACGGACGGTCCTCCTGGGCGTCCTTCGGGATCCGGAAGAGCACGAAGGAGCCCTGCACGGGACCGCTGGCCGCCGCGGTGTCCTCTGCGGGCGCCTCGCCCCCGGCGGGGACGCTCGCCCCGAGGTCGAGCGCGAACAGGGAATCCGTCTCGACCGGCTCGTAGACGGCGCCGGTGATGTCGACGATCTTGATCTGCTCGGCTGTCGGCAGCTCGAGGTCGTCATCCCCCTCGTTCTCGACGGACATGAAGACGGCCAGGTAATCCTCCCCCGCGGGCGGGTCGGGCAGGCCCTCCAGGTATTCGGCGTCCTCGACGTCGTCGGGGTTGAGGAAGCGGGTGATCGCGACGTTGAAGTGCAGGTCGCCGAGCTCGAGGGGCTCGCCCTCGACGACGACGTCGGCCTCTTCGCCGTCGATCGTCGTCGTCTCCTCCTCGGAGCCGCAGGCGGCGATTCCGAGGGCGAAGGTGGCGGCGAGCGCCCCCGCGAAGGTCAGCTTCAGTCGCCTGCCCGGGTTCATGAGGGCCGGGAGTCTATCCGCCGTGAGCCCCGGCACGCTCAGTGCAGGGCGCCCGGGTGGCGGTCGAGCCCGCCCACCCCCACCGGCCCAGGCGCAGCGGCGGCCGGCTCCTCGAGCTGCTCGGCGAGCCTGCGCAGCGCACGGCTCCAGCGCCGGCGCCACCATCCCGACGCGCGCCACCCGAGCAGGCGTCTGACCAGCGAGCCGGGCTCGGTCGCGAAGGTCAGCTCGACCTCGGTCGGGGCGCCGTCGCCCCCGCTGAGCTCCCAGCGCGCTCGGATCCCGGTCCGGTCGCCGCGGCCGCCGCGGCCGCGCTCGACCACGGTGTGGGGCGGCTCCGCCGCGGCGATCACGGTCTCCATGTAGGCGATGCCGCCGGGCGCGCCGACGTGGAATCGGGCGGCCGCGCCCGCTCCGGACCCCTCGATGCGGGCCAGTCGGTAGTCCGAGACGAAGTGGTCGGTCCACGCCGGCCGGCGCGCGAGGTCGCAGATCGCGTCGAAGACGCGCTGCCTGGGCGCGTCGACCGAGGCGTGGAGGGAGATCGGGCCCATCGGCTGCGCGATTCTATCCGCGCGCGGAGCGGCCCGGCGTGCCGCGTCAAGGGGGGATAACCGTCCAATTTGCGAGGAAACCACCTGACTTCCCACGCCAAAATGGAGTAAAGCGGTACCATCGTTCACTCCATTGGCGCCGATCGGATCCAGCAAGGAGAGCTACCAGGAAGCCGGCTCCCGGGCCGATGCCGGCTCCTTCGTGTGCGTTGAATGCTCTTTCCCGCTCTCGATCGACCACGCCGAGGAGCTTCCTGACTGCCCCAACTGCGGTTCCTCGAGCTTCAAGCGCGCCTCCCTGTTCGAGCAGCCGACGCTCGGCCAGCTGCGGCCGGTCCCCCCTGCACGTGGCTCCGAGGACTGGCTGGAGCCGCTGCGCGAGTCACTCGACCCGGGCAAGTACCTGGCCTTCTACATCGACGGCAGGGCGCGCGCCGTCGCGCTCGAAGTCGGCTGGTCGCGCATCGGCCGCAGCGGCTCCGCCGACATCCGCCTCGACGACCCGACCGTCTCCCGCAGGCACGCCGTGGTCGTCCGCACCCCCGAAGGCGAGCTCCGCGTGCTCGACGATCGCAGCATGAACGG
>DASSYK010000114.1:0-4464 GCA_035703345.1 Solirubrobacterales bacterium | reverse complement strand
GTCCGCATGGACCGCTTCCGCTACCCGGACGGGACCACCGACGTGCGCCAGGTCGTGGTGCACCCGGGATCCGTCTCGATCCTGGCCCACGACGGTCGGGTGCTCTACATGGTGCGCCAGCCCCGCGAACCGGTCGAGGAGCCGGCGCTGCTCGAGCTCCCGGCCGGGACGCTGGACATCGAGGGGGAGAGCCCGCTGGAGTGCGCCCAGCGCGAGCTGGCCGAGGAGATCGGCAAGGCGGCCGGGGACTGGCGCGAGCTGAGGAGCTTCTTCACGACACCCGGGTACTCGACCGAGCGCGCGTACATCTTCCTGGCCACGGAGCTGTACGAGGCCCCGGGCGAGCCCGACGAGGACGAGCGGATCGAGATCGTCAAGGTCCCGCTGTCGGAGCTCGACTCGACGATCGCGCGCTGCCGGGACGGCGCCTCGCTGATCGGGCTGCTGCTGCTGCGCGACCTGCTCTAGGGCAGGGACGCGGGCGGCCGGGGCGAAGTAGTCGCCCATGGCCACGATGGCCCCAGAGCGCGCTGCCGATGTGCAGCCCTCACCCCGGTTCGAGGCGCTCGTGCTCGACTTCCTCGCGCACCTCGAGTTCGAGCGCGGCCTCTCGCGCAACACGCTGGCCGCGTACCGGACCGACCTGCTCCAGCTCGGGCGCTTCCTCGCCGCGCGCGAGCGCGACGCGACGAACGCCTCGGCGGGCGACCTCGCCGACTTCCTCGCCCTGATCGCCGACGGCGACGGCAACGGGACGCCGCCGTGCTCGAGCGCGACGGTCCATCGCAAGGCCGCCTGCCTGCGCTCCTTCTACCGGCACCTCCGCCGCGAGGAGCTGGTCGACGACGACCCGGCCGCGGAGCTCGCGACGCCCCGGCGGGGCAAGAAGCTTCCCGAGGTGCTCAGCTACGGCGAGGTGCAGAAGCTGCTCGCCCAGCCGCGCGGGGACGGGCCGACGGTCTCGCGCGACCGCGCGCTGCTCGAGCTGATGTACGCGTCCGGCCTGCGCGCTTCGGAGACCATCGGGCTCGAGGTCTCGGACGTCGATCTCGACGAGGGCGTCGTGCGCGCCCGCGGCAAGGGCTCAAAGGAGCGCCTGGTGCCCGTCGGCGACAAGGCGATCGCGGCGATCCGCGTCTACCTGCGCTCGGGACGCCCGGCGCTGGTGCGCAGCCACGACGAGCCGAAGCTGTTCCTCAACTTCCGCGGTGGGCCGCTGACCCGCCAGGGGCTCTACAAGATCGTGCTGCGCCACGCCGAGACGGCGGGCCTGAAGGGCAAGATGAGCCCGCACACGCTGCGCCACTCGTTCGCGACCCATCTGCTCTCGGGCGGCTGCGACCTGCGCTCGGTCCAGGAGATGCTCGGCCACGCCGACCTCTCGACCACCCAGCTCTACACCCACCTCTCGGGCGAGGAGCTGAAGGAGATCTACTTCGAGGCCCACCCCAGGGCTCGCTAGCGGGGCCCGGAGCACTGCAACGCGCCGGGCGGCACGGTTAGCCTCCCCGGCATGCCCGAGCTGCCCGAGGTCGAGACCGTCAGGAGGCAGCTCGCCCCCGAGGTGAGGGGCCGGACGATCGCCGGCGCGGAGATCCTCGACCGGCGCCTGACCCGGCCAGAGGCGCCGAAGCGGGTCGAGCGCGGGCTCGAGGGCCGGCGGATCGAGGCCGTCGACCGGCGCGGCAAGTACCTGCTGATCAGGCTCGAGGGCGACGGGACGCTCCTCCTGCACCTGCGCATGACCGGCAACCTCCTGCTGCGCCCACCCGAGGCCGGGGAGGTGGTCGCCGACCTGATGGAGCACGGGCGGCTCGGCGGGCCGCGCCTCTACGAGTCGCATCCCGAGCTGCGCCACCTGCGGATGCGGCTCGAGCTCGACGACGGAACCGAGTTGCTGTTCACCGACGTGCGCCGCTTCGGCACCGCGGTGCTGATCGAGGGCTCCCTGGACGTGGACTCCTACCTCGCGGCGCGGGTCGGCATCGAGCCCCTCTCCGACGAGCTGACACCCGAGGCGCTGTGCCGGATAGCGGCGGGGCGCACGGCGCCGCTGAAGTCCTTCCTGCTGACCCAGACCGGCGTCACCGGGATCGGGAACATCTACGCGGACGAGGCTCTGCACCGCGCGGAGCTGCACCCGCTCTCACCCGCCGGCTCGATGAGGCCCGAGCACTGCGAAGCCCTGGTCGAGGGCATCGTCGACGCGCTCGAGGCCGGGCTCGCCCACGGCGGCTCCAGCATCGACGACTATCGCGACGCTCGCGGGGAGAGGGGCTCGATGCAGGACGAGTTCCTCGTCCACACGCGCGAGGGCGAGGAGTGCGGGCGCTGCGGCGGGACGATCCAGCGGATCGTCGTCGGCGGGCGCTCCACCTACTTCTGCCCCGAGTGCCAGGTGCGGTTGCGCAGGCGGCCCCGCCGGCGGAAGCGGGCGAAGGCGGCGCGCGCTTGAGCGGGCTCGCGCTCCCCGAGGGCTTCGCGGTCGGCCACTGGAGCGATCCGGGCGCGCTCACCGGCTGCAGCGTCGTGATCCCTCCGCCGGAGACGCGGGCCGGCGTCTGGGTGCAGGGGGGCGGGCCCGGGACTCGCGAGACGGACACGCTGGGGCCGCTGGCGCGCTCGGACCATGCCACCGCCGTGGTGCTGACGGGCGGGAGCGCGTACGGGCTGGCGGCGGCCGACGGCGTCGCCCGCTGGCTCGAGCAGCACGAGCGCGGCTACCGGACCCCGGCGGGGCTGGTGCCGCTGGTACCTGCCGCCGTCATCTACGACCTCGCCAGCGGCGACGCCGCGGTGCGACCCGGTCCGGAGGAGGGCTACGCGGCGTGCGAGGCGGCGGCCGGCGGCATCCCCGAGCGCGGGTCGGTCGGCGTCGGCTGCGGCGCCACCGTCGCCAAGATGCTCGGCCGCGAGAACTGCAGCCGCGGCGGCTTCGGCTACGCGGCGATCCGCACGGGCGCCGGCGAGACGGTCGCCGCGGTCGCGGCGGTCAACGCGGCCGGCGACATCCTCGCCGAGGACGGCTCGCTGATCGCCGGCCCGCGCGGCGACGACGGCGAGATGCAGCGCGGTGCCGAACTGCTCGTCTCGCTGCAGCAGGCGCCGGAGCTGCGCGTGGCCGAGGGCAACACCACCCTGGTCTGCATCTGCACGGACGCCGCCCTCGACAAGCGCGGCTGCGGCATGGTCGCCCGTGCCGCCACCGCCGGCATCGCCCGCGCCGTCGACCCGACCTTCACCCCGGTGGACGGCGACGTCGCCTTCTGCCTCTCCTCCGGCCGGGGGGAGCCCCGCCCGTTCATCGAGATGCAGATCGGCGCCGCGGCCGGGACGGTCACCGCCGCGGCGATCCGCGACGGGGTGCGGCGGGCGCAGGGCGGCTGACGTCCGGGACGTCCGGCACCTTGTCGGGGTGGCGGGTTCCTTCAAGACCGAGGCCGTGGTGCTGCGGAGCATCCGCTACGGCGAGGCCGACCGGATCGTGCATCTGTACTCCGCGACGCGGGGGCGGATCGGGGCGATCGCGAAGGGGTCGCGGCGGCCGAAGTCGCGGTTCGGCGGGCGGCTGGAGCCGTTCTTCCGGCTCGACCTGGTGCTGTACGAGGGCCGGAGCGATCTCTGCACGGTGACCGGCGCTTCGACGGTAGAGGGCCACGGCCGCCTGCGCTCCGACGGCCGGGCCCTGCTCGCCGCCGGGCGCGCGTGCGACACGCTGCTGCGCCTGTTCGACGCGGGCGAGCCGAACGCGCCCGCCTACAACCTGCTCTGCAAGTACCTCGGCCTGCTCGACGCCGATCCCGCGGCGGCCGGCGATCCCGGCACGGCGCTCGCCTTCCGGCTGAAGCTGGCGCTCGCCGCGGGCTTCTCGCCCGAGCTGTCGTCCTGCGCCCGCTGCGGCGAGGCCGAGCACCTCACTTCCTTCTCGGGCTCGGCGGGCGGCGTCGTCTGCGCCGGCTGCGAGGGCGAGGGCTTCCGCATGGCCGAGGAGGCCCACCGCTTCATGGTGGATGCCCTCGCGAGCCCGCTCTCAGAGGCCCCGGACGCCGGCGAGCGCGTCGCGGCCCAGGCCGACCGCGCGATCACCGAGACGCTCGAGCACCACGCCCACGTGCACCTGCGCGCGGCGGCGTGAGGCGGCGCCGGGCTCAACACACGGCGGCGCGGCCGGCTACTTCTTCGGCCGGTACAGCCGCTCGGCGACCCTGAGCTGCACGGCGCGGGGGGCCGGGGTGTTGAGGCGCATGAAGTTGCGGAAGAAGCGCCCGGGGACCATCGAGCGCTTGCCGGAGTCGTAGGCCTCGAGGGCCTCGCGGACGACCTGGTCGGCCTCGATCGCGCCGGGCATCATCTCGCCGCCGGCCTCCTCGTAGCCGGCGACCTGCTGCCACTCGGTGCGGACGGGGCCCGGGTTAACGGCGAGTGCCTTGACGCCGGTGCCGCGCAGCTCGGCCCAGAGGGCCT
>DASSYK010000074.1:0-7443 GCA_035703345.1 Solirubrobacterales bacterium | reverse complement strand
CGGGCGCTTGCGGCCGCCCGGGTAGGAAATTCGGACGAGCCTTGGAACGATGGTCGTCTGCACTCACCGTCTCCAAGTCCACCGACCGGGCCCAAGGGGGTAGCGGGGAAGGCAAACGGCGCGGCTTCAGTTTCGTGCGCCACTCCTGCGCCAGTTTGGTGCGCCAGTCAGCCCGCACCGAGAGACGTTCTCGCGATATAGGCTGTCGACCGCGCCAGGGACACGTGGAGTCGCCATGGGGGATCACGGCTCCGCGTTCCGCCCGGCGCGCGGCCAAGCAAGCGAAAGGGGAGCTGAACGATGAGGAGACTGAAGGGACGCAGGCCCTCGCCAGCGATGACCGTGGCGGGAGCGGCACTGATAATCGCGCTCGCGGGGACGGCGATGGCCGCTCCGACCGCGATCAAGAGCGTGCTCAACAAGCAGGAGAAGAAGCAGGTCAAGAACATCGCCAAGAACCAGGTGAACAAGCTGGCGCCGGGTCTCTCGGTCGCGCGTGCCGACGCGGCCGCCAACGCTGATGCCGTGGGCGGACAGTCGCTGGCGAACATCGCGACCGCGCGCTCCGACCCGACCACGGGCGGCCAATGCGATCCCAACAGCACGGCGTTCGCGGCCTGTGCGTCGGTGGACCTCAATCTGCCGCACCAGGGCCGCGTGCTGCTGCTCGGCACGGGCGCCCAATACGCGTTCAACGCCGGAGTCACGCAGGGCACCTGCCGCTTGACGCTCGATGGCGCTGCGTTGGGTGGGTCATCTGTCGTGCTCGGCAACCAGACCGACGCCTCCCCCGGCGTCACCGGTGCTGCCAACCGCGGGTACGCGCGCGGCTTCTCGACGACGATCGTGACCGACCCGGTCAGCTCCGGGCCGCATTCGTTCGGTCTCGAGTGCAACGAGACCGACGCCGACGTCGAATTCGAGAACCCGCAGATGACGGCCGCCGTGCTCGGGTCGGGCTGATCGAGCCGGACGCGGACGAGATGGACGGCAAGAAGGGGCCCGCGCAAGCGGGTCCCTTCTTGTGCCGCGAACCTCCCGTCCGATGGGCGCTGCCGGCTCCTCTACACCCTCAATGCGGATCCTCAGGGCTGGCGCTGCCGCCCTTGACCGTCGGGATTTCGCGCCGCCACGCGGCAGAGTGGTCGACTACTCCCGCAGTCCGACGGCTCCGAGGGCGTCTTCTTGGTTCGCCGTCCTCGGCCTCGGCCGCCGCCGGGCGAGGACGCCCGCCGTGGCCGCCAGGACTGCGAGCGCCGCTCCGCCGATCACGGCGTCGTCCCAGTCGATTCCCCCCCCGGAGGAGGCGGCCGGCGGCGGGTCCGCAACCAGCCCGTACGGAATCGTGACCTCACCGGGTCGAGGGTGATGGGGCGCTGGGCGGTAGGGCCTCTGATCGCCGCCCGTGAACTCGTGATGTGGCGCCGGGCGGTAGTGCCTCCCGCCCTCGTCGGCGACTGCCGACGAACCGCTGGCGAGGGCGGCTCCGATGACGAGGGCGCCCAGTGGTCCTCTCAGCCTTGCGATCTTCATGGTGCCTCCTTCGGCTTGGTCGCTGGGGGAGCAGCATGCGAGGAGGCCCTGAAATCCCGCTGAAATGCGGTCAGCAGCGCCACGCTTGGAAGGGGTCGAGGCTGGTGGTAGCTTGGCGGCAGGAGAGGAGCAATGGAGTTCCAGATCCTCGGGCCGCTCGAAGTGCGCCATGAAGGGACGCAGGTGGCGCTGGGCGCAGCGAAGCAGCGAGCCTTGCTCGCGATCCTGTTGGTCCGTGCGAACGAGCTCGTTTCCAGCGATCGGCTGATCGAGGAGCTGTGGCCGCAGCCCCCGGAGACCGCCGCCAACACCCTTCAGGTCTACGTGGGGAGGCTACGAAAGGCACTCGAGCCCGAGCGGACGCGGGGAGCTCCCGGCGAGCTCCTCTTGACCCGAGCTCCCGGGTACATGCTTCGGGTCGAGCCGGACGAGCTGGACTCCGATCGCTTCGAGCGGCTGCTGAGCGAGGGCAGAACCGCTCGCGAAGCGAGAGACGATGCGACCGCGGCGAGGAGACTTCACGAGGCGCTCGAGTTGTGGCGGGGACCGGCGCTCGCGGACTTCACTTACGACCCCTTCGCACAGGCGGAGATCGCGCGCCTGGAGGAGCTGCGACTCGACGCCGTCGAGGAGCGCATCGAGGCGGACCTCGCCCTGGGCAAGGCGGCCGACCTGGTCGGCCAGCTCGAGGCCCTGATCAGGGACCACCCGCTGCGTGAGCGCCTGCGTGGGCAGCTCATGCTCGCCCTCTACCGCTCCGGGCGCCAGGCCGACGCCCTCGAGGTCTACCGGCAGACCCGCAAGACCCTCGACGAGGAGCTCGGCCTCGCCCCGAGCCGACCGCTTCAGCGCTTGCAGACGGCCATCCTCCGCCAGGAGCCGGCGCTCGAGGTCTCGATCGAGGCGGCGGCCGAGTCGGCGGGGCCGCCGGAGCCGGCGCCGCCTGAGGCCGCCGCAGCCGTTTCCGAGCTGCGCAAGACGGTGACCGTGCTGATCGCGCGCAGGCCGAGCGTCCGGGGCCTGGACCCCGAGGCTGTCGGCAGCGAGGACGAACGCCACCGCGCAGACGTCGCGCGGACCGTGGAGCGCTACGGCGGAACCATCGCGAGCAGCCTCGGCAACTCGGTGGTCGCCGTCTTCGGGGTTCCGCGGGTCCACGAGGACGACGCGTTCCGGGCCGTGTCTGCGGCGCTCGAGATCCGGGACTCCCCGACTCGGGACGCGATCGATTCCGGCTCAGCGACCCGCATCGGAATCGCGACCGGTGAGGTCCTGGCGAGCGGTTCCGGCGCCGGCGTGGTGTCGGTCGTCGGCGAACCCATGACCGCGGCGGCCGAGCTCGTGGACGCCGCAGCCGCTGGGGAGATCCTCCTCGGCGAGGAGACCGGGCGGCTCGTTCGCGGACGCGCCAGGACCGGGCCGGTCGAGACCGAATCGGGCCCCGCCTGGCTGCTCCGCGACCTCGCGCGCGAGCGGCCGGCCGTTGGGTCGTTGAAGGCGCCGCTCGTCGGCCGCGAGCCCGAGCTCGCCCAGCTCCGGCGGGCGTTCGAGCATGCGATTCGCGAGTGCACGCTGCACCTGCTCACGATCCTCGGGACGGCGGGGATCGGGAAATCGAGGCTCGCGCAGGAGCTCGCCTCGCTGGCCGCCGAAGAGGCCACCGTTCTGGTTGGCCGCTGCGTGCCGTACGGGGAGGGCATCACCTTCTGGTCTCTGCGCGAAATAGTCAGCCAGCTCACGGCCGCGGGCCCGACTGGAGAGCTCCTCGCCGATGGACACGAGGCGCGGCCGCTCGCCGACAGCCTCCAGGAGGCGATCGGCGTCGCGGAGACGTCGAGCGATCGCGAGGAGATCTTCTGGGCCACCCGAAGCCTCTTCGAAGCGCTCGCCCGGGAGCGGCCCCTCGTCGTCTTCTTCGAGGACGTGCACTGGGCCGAGCCCACCTTCCTCGACCTGGTGGAGTACCTGGCTGAGCGGGTGCGGGGTGCGCCGATCCTCGTGGTCTGCATCGCCCGCCCCGAGCTCCTCGAGGAGCGACCCGGCTGGGGCCGCGAAAAGCCGCATGCGAGCTCTCTCCTGCTCGAGCGCCTTCCGGACCCGGACTGCGAGGCACTGATCGCCAACATCGCTCGAGGTCTCGCCCAAGCCACAAGGGTCCGCGTACTCGAGACCGCCGATGGAAACCCCCTCTTCATCGAGCAGCTCGTCGCCATGTTCACAGAAGGAGGTGGCTACGAGGCGGAGCTCCCGATCCCCCCGACGATCGCGGCGCTGTTGTCGGCGCGGCTGGATCGTCTCGGGCCGGGCGAGCGCGCCGTGATCACCCGGGCCGCCGTAGTCGGCAAGGAGTTCTCCACCCAGGCTGCGGTTGACCTCCTGCCCGAGGATGCCCGCGCGTTCGTTGCCCGCCACATCGAGGCCTTGGCCCGCAAGGAGCTCATCGGGCCCGCTCCATCACCTGGACGTGGCGAGAACTTCCGCTTTCGTCACATCCTCATCCAGCAGGCCGCTTACAGAGCGACCCCCAAGAGGGTCCGGGCGGAGCTCCACGAGCGCTTCGCCACGAGGTTCGACGACCCCGCGTCGCGCGGCGGAGCCGCCGAGCACTCGGAGATCGTCGGCTACCACCTCGAGCAGGCGTTTCGCTATCGCGCCGAGCTGGGTACCGTCGGCGAGGAGGAGCTCGAGCTGGCGCGCCGGGCCGGCGACCATCTCGCCTCCGCCGGTCAGCGGGCGTTCCAGCGCGGAGACATGCCGGCTACGGTGAACCTGCTCGGCCGGGCCGCCTCGCTTCCCACCTCGAATGGCGAGGCCGGCTTCGCGGCGCTCCCGGAGCTGGGCTACGCGCTGTTCGAGATCGGCGAGGTGGACGAGGCGAGCACCGTGCTCGCCGGCGCGCGAGCAAGCGCACGCGCGGCCGGGGATCGCCACGTGGAGTGGCGCGTCGCCGTCACACGCGCGCGCATCGAGATGTACCGGGACCCCGAGGGGATAGACCTGGATGCCCTCGCCGCGGAGACCGAGACCGCGATCGAGGTGCTCGGCGAGCTCGGCGACGAGGCCGGGCTGGCACGAGCGTGGATGGTTCTCTCCGACCTCCATTGGAGCAGGGGGCGGCTGCGCGAGACGAGCGGTGCGGCGACCCGGGCGGCCGAGCACGCGCGGCGTACCGGCAATCGCCGCGAGGTCGGCTGGGCCCTCGGACAGAACGCCCTGTGCGCGATCCAAGGTCCGATGCCGGTCGCGGAGGGTCTGAGCTGGCTCGAGCGGTTGCTCCGAGCTGAGCCGGAGAACCGCACCCTGGATGCGAACCTGTCGGGGTTCGTCACGGTGCTCGAGGCGATGAGCGGCCGCTTCGCCAAGGCTCGCAAGCACATCGAGGAGACTCGCGCCCTCGCGCGCGACCTCGGCCTGATGTGGCAGGCGGCCGTCCAGGAGCTGCTCAGCGGCTACGTCGAATTGCTGGCCGGCGACCCGATCGCCGCCGAGCGCGACATGCGGACGGCCGAGCAGGCCTTCCGCGAGATCGGCGAGGGATGGTTTCTCTCGACCGTCGCGGTCGATCTGCCCCGGGCCGTCTACGAGCAGGGGCGCTACGACGACGCGTTCGCCCTGCTCGACGCCATAGATGAGGCCCCAGCGCCCACCGATCGCGAGTGGCAGATCAAGCGCACGGGCGTTCCCGCGCGGCTGCTGGCCAGACGAGGACAGCTCGAGGAGGCCGAGAGGCTGGCCCGCCAGGGAGTCGCGCTCGCCGCGGACAGCGAGTTCGTCGTCCTGCATGCGGATGTCCTCCTCGACCTGGCGGAGGTTCTCCGGCTGGCCGGCCGATCGGAGGACGCAGCCGCGACCGCCGCCGAAGCCGTGAGCCTCTACGAGCGCAAGGGCAACGTCGCCTCGGCGCGGAGAGCGCGGGGTCGAGCTCGCAGCGGGCCGCACCCCGAGATGTCTCGCAATCGCTAGGTCCGGGGTGGGCGGGCTGCTTCTCGCGCGAAGCTGAACGCGCGACGACCCGGCCTCGACCGCGTCCAATAAGGTCAGGGCGACGTGTCGATCCGAGAGGCCAAGTTTCGATGAGCACGATCGCCCCAGCCACCGATCTGGCGGATCTCGATCTGAGCGATCTGGACCTGTGGGCGGACGGGCCTCCCCACGAGCTCTTCCGCCGGTTGCGCCGGGAGGACCCGTTGCACTGGAGCGACCTGGGCGACTTCCCCGACGAGGGCGGCTTTTGGTCGGCGGTGCGCTTCGACGACATCGGCGCGGTCGGCCGCGACCACGAAACGTTCTCGTCGAAGCGCAGCATCATCCTCGTCGACAGGCTCGCGGCAGAGCCCGGAGCGCCGGACCCGATCGATGTTTCGCAGAACATGATGATCACGCAGGACCCGCCGCGGCACGATCGCCTCAAGGCGCTCGTGCAGCGCGCCTTCACCCCGAAGCGGGCGCTCGATCACACCGAGCGGATGCGCGAGATCATCAACCTCGTCTACGACCGCGCGCTTGAGCGCCACCCCGATGGCCGCCTCGACCTGGTCCAGGACGTCGGCGTGCACGTGCCGGCGATGGTGATCGGCGACATGCTCGGCGCCCCCCGTGATGACGCCGACCAGCTCGTCGACTGGACCAACCGGACCACCGCCTTCGAGGACCCCCGCCTCGTGCCGGACCTGGGCGACGTCTGGCGAGCCTTGGAGGAGTTCGTCCCCTACGTGAACTCGATGATCGACGAGCGCGAGGCCAACCCCACCGACGACCTGACCACCGCGTTCATCCAGGCCGAGGTGGATGGCGAGCGCCTCACGCACGAAGAGGTGCTGATGTTCTTCTTCCTGCTGATGGTCGCCGGCAACGACTCGACACGGGCGGTGTTCACTTCCGGCATCAAGAACCTGCTCGAGGACCCGGAGCAGATGCGCCTGGTCCGCTCGGGCGAGGTCCCGCTGGAACAGGTGGTCGAGGAGTTCGTCCGCTTCAATCCGGCCTTCTCCTACATGCGTCGCACCGCCACACGCGACGTCGAGTTGGCGGGCAAGCAGGTGAGGAAGGGAGACAAGCTGGCGCTCTGGTACGTCTCAGGCAACCGCGACGAAACGGTCTTCGATCGCCCCGACACCTTCGACGTGCGACGGGATCCCAACCCACACCAGGGTTTCGGCGGCGGCGGGCGGCACTTCTGCGTCGGCGCCGGCCTGGCCCGGCTCGAGCTGAAGCTCTGGATCGAGGAGACGCTGAAGCGCTTTCCGAGCATCAGCCTCGACGGCGACGGCGAGCGCGTCAGCTCGACCTTCCTCAACCAGTACCGCTCCATCCCGGTGGCGTTCGAGGCGGCTTAGCCGCCGGCGGGCGACGGTTGGCGGTGCTTTCGCAGGTGCTCCGCCCCGGCGGCGGACACCGAGACGAGCGCACCGCGTCCCGGCTCATGATGACGCGCGATGAAGCCTCGGTCGTTGGCGTCTTCCCACACCGGCAAGCGCGGACACGACGTCCGCCACGCCTCGAGTACCTCGGCGTAGGAGCGGGGGTTGGGGCCGATCCACTCCAGGAGGTCGAGGATCAGGGCGTCAACGGTGTCGGACGCAGGTGGCCCTGTGGATTGGCGCAGGCTGGTCACTACATCGCCTCGTGTCGAGGCCTAACTGTAGAAGGCAGCGCGCGCGTCGGCACATTGATGGCCAAGCGAGACTGCGCCTGCTGAAGCCTTTGATGGGATCATGTGGATCATCGTCTTCACGTCGGTCCACATCCTCTAGCTGTATCCCGGCTGCGTGAAGGAAGGTCCCCGCAATCCCTTCCGCAACGAGGCCGACGCATTCCGCGTGCTGGTGATGTTCGTCGCCGCGGGTGCGGTCGTGATCGCTGTCGCGCTGCTGGTGGACCCGCTGGCCGGCGCGCTGCTCGGCCTCGTCC
>DASSYK010000057.1:0-2463 GCA_035703345.1 Solirubrobacterales bacterium | reverse complement strand
CCGTGGCGGCCACCTGCCGGCGGACGGGTTGAGCATGACGCCCACCATGCCCGTCGAGCTCCCGAGCGTCCTGCTGGCCGGATTGGCCACGATCGGGGCCGGGCTCGTGCTCGGCCCGGAGGGCCCGCTGATCGCCCTCGGCGGCGGTCTCGGGATCCTCGCCGTCAAGCTGCTTCGCCCGGATGCCAGCCCCGAGACGGGGACCCTGGTCGCGGCGTCCGGGATGTTCGCCGCGGTCTCGTTCCTGTTCGGGTCCCCGCTGATTGCGGCTGTGATCCTGATCGAGGCGTCCGGGGTGGGAGGGCCGAGGATGCCCCTGGTCCTCATTCCCGGACTGCTGGCGGCCGGAATCGGGTCGCTCGTCTCGATCGGCATGGGCTCGTGGACGGGGGTGGACAAGAGCGCGATCTCGCTCGCGCCGCTGCAGCTGCCCGACTTCGCGCGCCCCGACTTCGTCGATTTCCTGTGGACGATTCCGTTCGCGGCCGCGATCGCCGTCGGCGTGGTCGTCATCTTCACCATCGCGCGGCGGACCGAGCGCCTGTCGCTCCCGCGCCCCTACGTCGCGCTCCCGGCGATCGGCATGGTCGTGGCCGGCCTCGCGATCGCCTTCGCCGAGCTCACGGACAAGGGCGAGGACCAGGTGCTGTTCTCGGGGCAGGACGCTCTCGGGTCCCTGGTTACCGGCGCGAACGACTGGTCCCTGTCGGCACTCGCGCTGGTGATCGGCTTCAAGGGCCTCGCATACGCCCTCTCCCTGTCTTCCTTCAGGGGCGGTCCCACCTTCCCCGCCCTGTTCCTCGGCGCCGCGGCGGGCCTGATGGCCGCGGAGCTGCCGGGGTTCGAGATCACCCCGGCCGTCGCGGTCGGCATCGGCGCCGCGTTCGTCGCGGTCCTGAGGCTGCCCCTTTCGGCGGTCGTCGTCGCGACGCTGCTGACCTCTGGCGCCGGCCTCGGCGCAGGCCCGCTGGTCATCGTCGGGGTAGTCACCGCGTACCTGGTGACCCTGGTGCTTTCGCCCTCCCAGGGGACATCGCCGGCGCCGGCCGGGTAGGGTCCGTGGTGCAAGCCGCGTATCGCTGATCCAGAGGGAGCAAGGGAGGCACCAGGCGTGGAGACCGGATCGACCCAGACGGCCGCACCCGCCGGTGAGAAGAGGGCGCACCGGGGGATCGTCTTCGCGCTGATGGTGTTCGCGTCGATCCTGGCGTTCCTCGCCGTCTTCTCGATCTGGGCCAATCGGCAGATGCTGGAGACCGACAACTGGGTCGAGACGAGCACCGAGCTGCTCGAGGACGAGGAGATCCGCACCCAGCTCGCCGGCTTCATGGTCGACGAGGTGTACGCGAACGTCGACGTGCAGGGCGAGCTGGAGCAACGCCTCCCGCCCCAGCTCCAGGGCCTCGCGGCACCCGCCGCCGGAGGGATCCGGGAGCTGATGAACCAGGCCGCCAACGAGGCGCTGCAGCGCCCCCGCGTGCAGCAGGCGTGGGAGTCGATCAACCGGGCCACGCACGAGACGCTGATCAAGGTCGTCGAGGAGGACTCCGACCAGTCGGTGACGCTCGACCTCGGCACGATCGTCGAGGACGTCGGCTCGCGGGCGGGGGTCGACGTGGCGGGCAAGCTGCCTCCCGACGCCGGTCAGATCGAGATCCTCCCGCCCCAGGAGCTGACCACCGCCCGCGACATCGTGAACCTGATCGAGAAGCTCGCGATCTGGCTGACCCTGATCGCGCTCATTCTCTTCGGGCTCGCGATCTATCTCGCAAAGGGCTGGCGCCGCGAGGCGCTCCGAGGGGTCGGCTTCGCGTTCATCGTCGTCGGGCTCGCGGTGGCCCTCGCCCGCGGGCTCGCCGGGAACATCGTCGTCGACGCGCTCGCGTCGACCGCGGCGGTCACGCCGGCCGTCGAGGACACCTGGGACATCGGGACATCGATGCTCAGGGAGGGAGCCGGCGCCATGGTCTTCTACGGCATCGTGATCGTGCTGGGAGCCTGGCTCGCGGGCCCGAGCGCGATCGCGCGCGCGGCCCGGGAGGAGCTCGCCCCCATCTTCAACCGACGCGGGACCGGCTACGCCTTCCTGTTCGCCCTGCTCCTCCTGCTCTTCTGGTGGGCGCCGACGGAGGGCTTCCGCCGCCTGCCGATCTCGATCCTGATCATCGCCCTGTTCGTGATCGGGTTCGAGTTCCTGCGCGCCCAGACGCTGCGAGAGTTCCCCGCGGCGACCTGGGAGCAGGGCGCGGAGCGCTGGCGCGCGCGCGGCCGCGCGCTGCGCGGCCGCTGGGACCGCCGCGGGCCGACGGCTTAGCCCGCTCTCCTGGTGACGCGTTCGAAGGCCGGTCTGGCCGCCGTGCTGCTCGTGGCCGCGGCGGCCATCGGGGTCGCGACGCCGCGGGACGCCGTCGCGGGCGCCGCTCAGGCCGACGCCCGCCTCGATCGCTCGATCCGGACCCTGCT
>DASSYK010000092.1:0-4108 GCA_035703345.1 Solirubrobacterales bacterium | reverse complement strand
GGTCAGGACCGCCCACGGCTCCTCGCCACGCCCGCGGTCGGTCAGCAGGAAGGCGGTGTGCTCGGGCCGGTGACCCGCCGTGTGCAGCGCCTCGACGCGCACGTCGCCGAGGTCGAGCGTCCAGCCGTCGCGGATCGCGTCGTGCGAGTACTCGGCGTCAGCGAGCTCGTGGACGTGGATCGTCGCGCCGGTCGCCGCCGCGAGCCGGCCGTGTCCCGAGACGTGGTCGGCGTGGTTGTGCGTCTCCAGCACGTGCTCGTTCCGCACGCCGTGCAGACGGCTCAGGCGCAGGTAGGGCTCAATGTCCCACTGGGGATCGATCACCGCCGCGACCCCGGCCGACGAGTCGCCGACGAGATAGGAGGCGCAGCCGAGGTCCTCGTTGACGACCTGACGGAAGAGCATCAGCCGCGCTGGCTTTCCTGGCGGACCACAGCCCCCAAGCCTAGTGAGGCCCTCATGTGCGTCGCGAATACCGCGCCACCGGGCTCAGCCGTGGCGCAGCAGGCGCTTGACCGCGCCCATCAGCTCGGCCGTGCGCTCCTCCTGCTTGGACGGCTCGCCGCCGATCACGCAGTGCTCGGTGTGGTCCTCGAGCAGGTTGAGGGCGACCTTGTCGAGGGCGGACTGGATCGCGGTGATCTGGGTGACGATGTCGATGCAGTAGCGGTCCTCGTCGACCATCCCCTGGATGCCGCGGACCTGGCCCTCGATGCGGCGCAGGCGCTTCTGGAGGGCGTCCTTGTCCGCTGTGTAGCCGTGGGCGTGGGGGGTGCTCGTGGCTGTGCTCGTCGCCTCCATTTGGTCCTTTCGGTCAGTCAGCAGGCCGGTTTGGGGTCATCGTACTACATACCCCGGCAGGGTATGCTACGGTGCTTGCAGGATACCCCCTAGGGGTTTAGACTGAAGGAGATGGCGATGTCGGCTGAGATCGTGAAGCGCTACCAGGTGGTCGGAATGACCTGCGACCACTGCACGGCTTCGGTGGCCGAGGAGGTCGGGGAGATCGCGGGCGTGGAGGGCGTCGAGGTCGACCTCGCCACCGGCAGGCTCGAGGTTCGCGGCGAGGGTGTCGGCGACGCGGCGGTGGCGGCCGCGGTGGCCGAGGCCGGCTACGCGCTGGCCGAGGGATCCCGATGAGGCCGGCGGCCCGCGTCGGAGCGTTCGCCGCGCTGCTCGTGGTGGTGTTCGCGGGGGCGGCCCTCGCGGGCGACCGGATCGACCCTGACGTCGACGACAGCGCCGGCCACGAGGCCGACGGGAAGGCGACGGAGGGGATGTACACCCACACGGAGACCCAGGCTTCAAGCGACGAGCGCGCCGGCGCGGCACCCGCGGCCTCGCTTCCCGGGCTCGCGGTGGCGCAGGACGGATACCGCCTCGAGCTGGGCGAGACGCGCCTGGAGCCGGGCGCCGGGACCGAGCTGAGCTTCCGCATCGCCGACGAGGACGGCTCGACGGTCGAGGACTTCGACCTCGAGCACGAGAGGCGCATGCACCTGATCGTCGTCCGGCGCGACTTCGCCGGGTTCAAGCACCTGCACCCCGAGCAGGCGTCGGACGGCAGCTGGAGCGTCGCGCTCGGGCCCACCCTGCCGGGTGTCCATAGGGTCTTCGCGGACTTCTCCAGCGGCGGCGCCTCCGTGACGCCTGCCGCCGACCTGTTCGTCCCTGGCGACTTCGTGCCGGAGGCGCTGCCGGAGCCCGCGCTGACGGCCGACGCCGGGGACGGCTACGAGGTCGAGATCGAGGCGGGCGACCTGCACGCGGGGGAGACGGCCCCGGTGCGCTTCGTCGTCAGCCGCGATGGCCGCGAGCTCGACGGCGTCGAGCCCTACCTGGGCGCCGACGGCCACCTGGTGGCGCTGCGCGAGGGCGATCAGGCCTTCCTGCATACCCACCCCGAGGGGGAGCCCGGGGGTACCGGGCCGATCGCGTTCAGCGTCTCCTATCCCTCGGCCGGGCGCTACCGCCTCTTCCTCCAGTTCCGCCACGGCGGGGAGGTGCGGACCGCCGCGTTCACCCAGACCGTCGAGCCGGCCGGCTCCGATGGGAGCGGACAGTGAGCGCCGGTACGGAACAGCGGGTTGAGCTCGAGCTGCAGGGCATGACCTGCTCCTCTTGCGCAAGCCGGATCGAGCGGAAGCTGAACAAGCTCGAGGGCGTCGAGGCGAGCGTCAACTTCGCCACGGAGCGCGCCGCCGTCGACTTCGACCCGGAGCGCGTTGACGCCGCCGAGCTCGTCGGTGCGATCGAGGCAGCGGGTTACGGCGCCAGCCTGCCCGCTGAGGCGGCCCCGACGGATGACGAGGGCGGGGCGGAGGCCCGCGACGAGCTCGCCACGCTGCGGCTCCGGCTGATCGTCTCGGCGGTGCTCTCGGTCCCCATCCTCGCGATGGCGATGATCCCCGCCCTCCAGTTCGACTACTGGCAGTGGCTCAGCCTCCAGCTCGCGACCCCGGTGGTCCTCTGGGGCGGCTGGCCCTTCCATCGGGTCGCCTGGCAGAACCTCCGGCACGGCGCGGCGAGCATGGACACGCTGATCTCGCTCGGCACCCTCGCCGCCTTCGGCTGGTCGGTCACCGCGCTGTTCTTCCTCGGCGCGGGCGAGCCGGGCATGGAGATGAGCTTCACGCTGATCCCGGAGCAGGGAGCCGGCACGGAGCAGGTCTACTTCGAGGTGGCCTCGGTCGTGATCACCTTCATCCTCGCCGGGCGCTACTTCGAGGCTCGGGCCAAGCGCAACGCCGGCGCCGCGCTGAAGGCGCTGCTGGAGCTGGGTGCCAAGGACGTCTCGCTGCTGGCCGAGGACGGCGCCGAGCGGAGGGTGCCGGTCGAGGAGCTGGGCAGGGGAGACCTGTTCGTCGTCCGGCCCGGCGAGAAGATCGCGACTGACGGCGAGGTCGTTGAGGGCCATTCGGCCGTCGACCGCTCGCTGCTCACGGGCGAGTCAGTGCCCGTCGAGGTCGGTCCCGGCGACGAGGTCAGCGGCGCGACGATCAACGCCGGCGGACGGCTGGTCGTGCGCGCGACTCGGATCGGCGAGGAGACCGCGCTCGCGCAGATCGCGCGCCTCGTCACCGAGGCCCAGACCGGCAAGGCGCCGGTGCAGCGGCTCGCGGACCGCATCTCGGCCGTCTTCGTGCCGATCGTGATCGCCCTCTCGGTGGCGACGCTCGGCTTCTGGCTGGGCTCGGGCGCCGGCACGGCATACGCGATGACGGCTGCCGTGGCGGTCCTGATCATCGCCTGCCCCTGCGCCCTCGGGCTCGCGACCCCCACCGCGCTGCTGGTCGGCACCGGGCGCGGCGCCCAGCTCGGCCTGCTGATCAAGGGGCCGGAAGTGCTCGAGTCAACCCGCCGGGTCGACACGATCGTGCTCGACAAGACCGGCACCGTCACCACCGGCGTGATGGGGCTGGAGCAGGTCGCCACGGCCGAGGGGCTCGACTCCGATGAGACGCTGCGCTTGGCAGGCGCGCTCGAGCATGCCTCGGAGCATCCGATCGCGCGCGCGATCGCCGCCGGGGCGGCCGAGCGGGTGGGCGCGCTGCCCGCGGTCGAGGGCTTCCGCAGCCACGCCGGCCTCGGGGTCGAGGGCAGGGTGGAGGGCCGCGACCTGCTCGCGGGCCGCCCTTCCGTGCTGGCCGAGCGGGGCTTCGAGCTGCCGGACTCACTCGCCGCCGCGATCGAGCGCGCCCAAGGTGACGGCCGCACGCCCGTCGCCGCCGGGTGGGACGGCGAGGTGCGGGCGGTGCTGGTGGTGGCCGACGAGCTCAAGCCGAGCTCGAAGGCGGCCGTCGCGCGCCTGCGCGAGCTCGGCCTGCGGCCGGTCCTCCTGACCGGAGACGGTGAGGCGACGGCCGCGGCCGTCGCCTCGGAAGTCGGGATCGAGGAGGTGATCGCCGAGGTCCTGCCCGACGAGAAGGCCGCGGTCGTCCGCCGCCTGCAGGAAGCTGGCCGCGTCGTGGCGATGGTGGGCGACGGCGTCAACGACGCCCCCGCGCTCGCCCAGGCGGACCTCGGGCTCGCGATCGGGACCGGCACGGATGTCGCGATCGAGGCCTCCGACCTGACTCTGGTGTCCGGGGACCTCGGCGCGGCCGCC
>DASSYK010000155.1:0-7973 GCA_035703345.1 Solirubrobacterales bacterium | reverse complement strand
CGCGCGCGCACCGCGGCGTGCTCTTCCTCGACGAGCTCGGGGAGTTCCGCCGCGACGCCCTGGAGGCGCTGCGCCAGCCTCTGGAGGAGGGGCGCGTGACGCTGTCCCGGACCACGGGCAGGGTCAGCCTGCCCTGCCGGTTCATGCTGGTCGCGGCCTCCAACCCGTGCCCCTGCGGGCTCGGCGAGGACTCCGGCGAGTGCGAGTGCGCGCCCGGGGCCGCGGCCCGCTACCGGGCGAAGCTGAGCGGTGCCCTGGCCGACCGGATCGAGATCCAGATCGGGCTCGGGCGTCCCAGCGCCGAGGCGCTCGCCGCCGAGACCCCGGAGGATTCGGAGGCTGTGCGAGAACGGGTGTCCCGCGCGCGCCGCATCCAGCGCGAGCGCTACGGGGCCGAGCGCTGCAACGCCGAGCTGGGGGAGTCCGAGATCCGGGCTCATTGCCCGCTCGAGCCGGCCGCCGAGCGCCGGCTGCGGGAGAGCCACCGCCGGTTCGGCCTCAGCGGGCGCGGCTGGGACAGCGTCGCCCGCGTGGCGCGGACCCTCGCCGACCTCGATGGGTCTGAGGCGATCGCGGAGGTCCACGTCGCCCACGCGCTGGGCCTGCGGCGCCGGGCGGAGCGATGAGATCCAGCGGCGAGCCCGGGGCCTGCGACCCCTGTCTGCGCCGGGCGTGGCTGGTGGGGTCGCTCTCGGCCCGGATCGAGCGCTCCCTCGGCGGCCGGCCGGGCGGCCGCGCCCGCGAGCTGCTCGCCCTTCCCGACGAGACGCTGGCGGCGGCCGTGGGGGGCGGGCCCGAGATCGTGGCGCAGGCGAGCGAGCGCGAGGGGTCCCGCCTGCGCGCGGCGGTCGCCGGTGCGGGCGCCTGGGCCTGCTGCCGGCACGACCCGGAGTTCCCGGAGAGCGTCCGCAGGCCCGCCGACGCGCCCCGGGTCCTGTTCGGGCGCGGCAACCCGCGCCTGCTGGGCCGGCTCCACTCGGACCGCTGCGTGACGATCGTCGGCGCGCGGCGCCCGAGCGCGTACGGGCGCGAGATGGCGGAGCTCCTCGGCCGCGAGCTCGGGGCCGCCGGGCTGGTCGTCGTCAGCGGCATGGCGCTCGGGATCGACTCCTGCGCCCACGCCGGGGCGCTCGACGCGGAAGGGCTGACGGTCGCCGTGCTCGGCAGCGGCCCCGACGTCCCTCATCCGATGCGGATGAGGAAGCTGCACGAGCGCATCACCGAGCGAGGGCTGGTCCTCAGCGAGCTGCCGCCAGGGACCACGCCGCGCCGCTGGACCTTCCCGGCGCGCAACCGGATCATGGCAGCGCTCAGCGCGATGACCGTGGTCGTCGAGGGGCGCGAGCGCTCGGGCTCGCTGATCACCGCGACCCTGGCGGGGGAGGGGGGCCGCGACGTCGGCGCAGTCCCCGGGCGGGTCGGATCCGCGACCGCCGCGGGCCCGAACTCGCTGCTGCACCAGGGAGCGCACGTGATCCGGGGCGGCCAGGACGTGCTCGACGTGCTGTGCGGGGTCGGGGCGCAGCCGCGGGGGAGCTCGGTGCCGGGCGCGCCGGCCGCGACGGTGCCACCGGAGCTCGCCGCCGTGCTCGTCGAGGTGGACGGGGGAGCCGCCACCCAGGACGAGGTCGCGCGGGGCGCGGGGCTGGACCCGGCCATGGCCGCGGTCGCCCTGACGAGGCTCGAGCTCCTGGGCCTGCTCGCCTGCGACTCGGCCGGGCGATACAGGCGCACCCTGCGCCGGGCCGAGGAGGTCGCTTAGCCTTGGCGATTCATGGAAGCGGGCAGGACACCGGTAGCGATGACCATCGCGACCTCGGACTCTGGAGGCGGGGCCGGGATCCAGGCCGACCTGAAGGCGTTCGCCCGCTGCGGGGTCCACGGCACCTCGGCCATCGTCGCCCTCACCGCGCAGAACACGCGCGAGGTGGTCGCGGTGCAGACGCTGCCCCGCGAGTTCATCCTTGATCAGATCCGCTGCGTCGCCGAGGACATCGGCGTCGACGCGGTCAAGATCGGGATGCTCTTCGACGAGCCCACGATCGATGCGGTGGCGGAGGGCCTCGCCCTCGTGGGGAAGGCTCCGGTGGTGGTCGACCCGGTGATGGTCGCCGAGAGCGGCGCGGTGCTGCTCCGGCCCGAGGCGAAGCGGGCACTGATCGAGCGCATCTTCCCGCTGGCGGCCGTCGTCACCCCGAACGTGCCCGAGGCGCGCGAGCTGACGGGCCTCGGGCCCGACGCGAGCCCGGCCGAGCTCGCCCATGCGGTCCACGCGCTGGGCCCGCGCGCCGCCGTCGTCACCGGCGGGCATACCGAGAGCGGGGCGGACGTCTTCTACGACGGCGAGGCCGATGAGCTGATCGAAGGCCCCCGGCACCCGGCGGGCGCCTCCCACGGCTCCGGCTGCACGCACTCCTCGGCGCTGGCGGCGCACCTCGCCCGCGGTCTCGAGCCGCTCGAGGCCGCACGCGCGGCGCGCTTGATCGCGGCGGAGGCGGTCGCGAACGGCCTGCGCGACGTCGGCGAGGGAGCGGGGCCGGTGGACGCGCTCGGCATCGCGGCCCGTCGCTCGGCCTAGGCCGCTGGGGCAGTCGGCAATACTTGCCCCATGAAGCTGCTGCGCATGAGTCCCGCGGACGGCGACGTGTTGCTCGCCGAGGGCGACCCCGAGCTCGCCGAGGACGAGCAGCGGCTGATCGAGGAGTTCCGCCGCCAGCTCGACCTGGGCATGTGGGCGGCGGTTCCGGCCGAGGGTGCCGCCGGGCGGCGCGAGGCGACACTCGTGCGCGACTTCTCCGAGGTCCCGCGCGGGGCCGAGAGCGTGATCTTCTTCCCGCAGGCCGCCGGGGGGCGGGCGTGAGCGCCGCGCACGACCCGCGCGCCGAGCGGCGCGCTCTGGAGCTGCTGCGCTCGGTCGCCGGCGAGGACGCCGCCGCGATGTACGAGGAGCTCGGCTTCGTCGGCGTCGAGCCGCGCGAGGGCGAGGGCCGCTACGGGTACCTGATCTACCCGCACCGCCCCGTCGTCGCCTACGACGCCGCGAGCGGCGAGCTGCTGAGCGAGTACTGCGTCGGCTTCCCCGACCGCTCCGCCGGCGAGGCGGGCGAGCGCCTGCCGGACGCCGACGACGTGCTCGCGAAGTGGATCGGGCTGTGCGCCGACGAGCGCCGCCTGATCGGAGTCGCCAACATGGACCGACCCGGACGCCAGCTCGATCCCGGGCTGGTGCGCCGCGACCTCGACACACTGCGCCGCTGGCGCGCTGACCGGACAGAGGAGGTACCCGCTTGACCCCGTCTACGGCCACTGGCGATCGCATGAGGGAGCGCAGCTCCGCCGTCTTCGACGGGCCCGAGCGGGCCTTCGCGCGCGCCTACATGAAGGGGATCGGCTTCGACGACGACGACCTGCGCAGGCCGACGATCGGGATCGCCAACACGTGGATCGAGGCGATGCCGTGCAACTTCCACCTGCGCGCCGTGGCCGAGAAGGTCAAGGAGGGCGTCCGCGCCGCCGGGGGCACCCCGATGGAGTTCAACACGGTCGCCATCTCCGATGGCGTCACGATGGGGACCCAGGGCATGAAGGCCTCGCTGGTGAGCCGCGAGGTGATCGCCGACTCGATCGAGCTGACCGCCCGCGGCTACCAGTTCGACGCGATCGTCGCCCTCTGCGCCTGCGACAAGACGATCCCCGGAAGCGTGATGGCGCTCGCGCGCCTCGACCTCCCCTCGGTCCTGCTCTACGGCGGCTCGATCCTGCCCGGCCGCTACCAGGGCCGCGACGTCACCATCCAGGACGTCTTCGAGGCCGTCGGCGCCCACGCCAATGGCGAGATGTCCGACGAGGAGCTGACGGAGCTCGAGAACGTCGCGAGCCCCGGGCCGGGCGCCTGCGGTGGGCAGTTCACCGCAAACACGATGGCCTGCGCCTTCGAGGTGATGGGCATCGCGCCGATGGGCTCCGGCATGGTCCCGGCCGTCGCCGAGGAGCGCAAGAGCGTCGCCGAGCACACCGGCGAGCTGGTGATGGGCGTCCTCGAGCGGAACCTCCGGCCGAGCGAGATCATCACCCGCGAGTCGATCGAGAACGCGATCGCCTCCGTGGCGATGTCCGGCGGCTCGACCAACGGCGTGCTGCACCTGCTGGCGCTGGCCCGTGAGACGGGCATCGGCCTGACGATCGACGACTTCGACCACATCTCCGAGCGCACGCCGCTGCTCGGGGACCTGAAGCCGGCCGGCCGCTTCGTCGCCAAGGACCTGAACGAGGCCGGCGGCATCGGCGTGCTCGCCAAGCGGCTCGACGAGGCCGGGCTGCTGCACCGCGACGCGGTCACGGTCACGGGCCGCACGATCGGCGAGGAGGCCGACGACGCGGTGGAGACCGAGGGGCAGGAGGTCGTGCGCCCGCTCTCGGACCCGCTCAAGCAGTCGGGCGGCCTCGTGATCCTGCACGGCAACCTCGCCCCCGAGGGCTGTGTCGTGAAGGTGGCGGGCTACGAGCGGCTCACGCACACCGGGCCGGCCCGCGTCTTCGAGTCCGAGGAGGATTGCTTCGCGGCGGTGAAGGCCGGGAAGATCGAGGCCGGCGACGTCGTGGTCATCCGGAACGAGGGCCCCGCGGGCGGGCCCGGGATGCGCGAGATGCTCCAGGTGACCGCGGCTCTGGTCGGCGAGGGCCTCGGGGACAAGGTCGCCCTGCTCACCGACGGCCGCTTCTCCGGCGCCACCCGCGGGCTGATGGCTGGGCACGTCGCCCCGGAGGCGGTCAAGGGCGGGCCGATCTCGGCTGTCCGCGACGGCGACGAGATCAGGCTCGACGTCGCCGAGCGGCGCCTCGACGTGATGCTCAGCGACGAGGAGATCGCCGACCGCGTCGCGATCTACGAGCCGCCGGAGCCGCTCTACACCTCGGGAGTGATGGCGAAATACGCGGCGACGGTCTCGTCGGCCGCGCAGGGCGCGATCACGACCGCGTCCACTTAGCCGCCCAGAAACGCCTCCAGTGCCCGCAAACTACCTTGCGAACGGCGCCGCGGCTGGAGGTTGCCCGGGGCGGCTCGTAGACTCTGACCCCGGGGAGAAGCAGTGGAAGCCAGGCTGAGGACACACCACAAGCTCGGGATCGCGATCGTCGTCGCGGTCACCGCTCTGCTGCTGCTTTCGGTCGGCGTCTACGCCTACGACAACTCGCAGAAGGACAGAATCGCCCCCGGGGTCACGGTCGGCGGGGTGGACATCGGCGGCATGAGCACCGACGAGGCCCGCACCGAGATCCAGGAGGAGCTGGTGGCTCCCCTGCAGAAGCCGGTCGTCGTCCGCTTCGGGCCCGACACCTACAGGCTCAGCCCGAAGCGCCTCGATCACGAGGCCGACGTGGACGGGATGGTCGACGAGGCCCTCGAGCGCAGCCGCGAGGGGAGCCTCGTGGACCGCGTCTCCCGGTACGTGCGGGGCGGCGAGTTGGACGCCGAGATCGCGCCGCGGATCGGCTACAGCGACAAGGCGATCGACAGGTTCGTCGCCGAGCTCGCCGAGGAGATCAACCGCGATCCGCAGGACGCCAGCATCGAACCCTCCGGCGACAGGCTGCTCCCGACGCCGGGCGAGAAGGGCCGCAAGCTCCGCGCGGACGAGGTCCGCGACGCGATCGTCGCCGAGGTCGAGGAGCCCGGCTCCGGCGGGGAGATCGTCGCCCGGGCGGTCAAGACCGAGCCGGAGATCACTACCGGGGAGCTCGCGGAGGCCTACCCGACCTACATCACGGTCGACCGCGACGAGTTCACGGTGCGCCTGTTCGTCAAGCTGAAGCTCGCCAAGAGCTACACCGTCGCGATCGGCGCCGCCGGCTACGACACGCCCAGCGGCCTGTACGACATCGAGAGCAAGGAAGTCAACCCGACCTGGCACGTGCCGGATTCCGCGTGGGCGGGCGAGCTCGCAGGCCAGGACATCCCGCCGGGGCCCGGCAACCCGCTCGTCGCCCGCTGGATGGGCATCTACAACGGCGCTGGCTTCCACGGCACCTACGAGACCGGCTCGCTCGGCAGCGCCGCCTCTCACGGCTGCATCCGCATGTCCGTGGACGACGTGATCGACCTCTTCGACCGCGTCGAGGTCGGCACCCCCGTCTACGTCCAGTAGCCGCAGGCGCGGGACCGCTCGCAGGAGGCGGTGGCCCTCCGCAGAAAGTGACCCCATGAGCGCGCATGCAGCGCAGTCCGTGGCCGCCGCATGGGCGGACGCCCTGGGCACCTTCGACCGGGAGCTCAGCGCCAAGGCGGCGGCGGCCGCGACGCGCCGCGCCTATGCCGTCGACCTGCGCCAGCTCGCCGACTGGGCGGAGGCCGCCGGCAAGGCGCCGGCCGGCCTCGGCCACCGCGACCTGCGCCGCTACGCCGCGCACCTGTCCGGCCAGGGCGCCTCGAAGGCGACGGTCGCGCGCAAGCTGGCCGCGATCCGCAGCTTCTACACGGCGCTGCTGCGAAGCGGCGCGGTCGCCGCGAACCCCGCCGACCTCGTCGCGAGCCCAAAGCGCGACTCGCACCTGCCGCGCGTGCTGAGGGCGGAGGAGATGGAGGGCCTGCTGGACCGCATCCCCGCCCGCACCCCGCTCGAGCTGCGCGACCGCGCGATGCTCGAGCTGACCTACTCGTGCGGCCTGCGTGCCCAGGAGGTGGTCGACCTCGACCTCCACTCGCCCGACTTCGAGCACGAGCGGCTGCGGATCGAGGGCAAGGGCGGCAAGACGCGCTTCGTGCCGATGGGGGAGCCGGCCCAGAAAGCGCTGAGGCGCTACCTGGAGCGCGCCCGCGGCGGCTTGGTCGGCGCGGAGGACGAGAGCGCGCTGCTGGTCTCGAAGTCCGGCCGCCGGCTGCATCCATCCGATCTGCGCCGCCGCCTCGAGCTCTGGGTGCGCGAGGCCGCGATCGCCGGCGGCGTCTCGCCGCACGCGCTCAGGCACTCCTTCGCGACCCATCTGCTGGAGGGCGGGGCGGACCTGCGGGCGATCCAGGAGCTGCTGGGGCACTCCAGCCTCTCGACCACGCAGATCTACACCCGAGTGGAGTCGTCGTGGATGCGGAGCCAGTACGCTCGCAGTCATCCACGGGCGTAGGGGGGCGGGCGAAAGTGGGTATATGTAGAGGGAGACATGGCTGAGGCCGAGGTCAAGGCGTTCGAGCTCAAGGAGCTGTGGCGCCGTTACAAGGACGAGGGCGACGCGGGCGCCCGCGAGAGGCTGGTCGTGGCCTATTCGCCTCTGGTCAAGTTCGTCGCCGGCCGCACCGGCGCGCGCCTGCCCTCGCACGTCGAGCAGGCCGACCTCATCTCCTACGGGATGCTCGGCCTGATCGAGGCGATGGACCGGTTCGACCCGCGCCGGCGGATCCGCTTCGAGACCTTCGCGATGCAGCGCATCCGCGGCGCGATCATCGACGAGCTGCGCTCCCTCGACTGGGTCCCGCGCTCCGTGCGCTCCCGCGCGCGCGAGATCGAGGAGGCGAACGCCAAGCTCGAGAACCGGCTCGGACGGGCGCCGACCGACGCCGAGCTCGCCGACGAGCTCGGCATCAACGACGAGGAGCTCCAGGAATCGCTGATCCAGATCTCCAACTCCTCGATCCTCGCCCTCGAGGAGCTCTGGATGACGCCGGACTCCTCCGGCGACCGTGTCTCGCTCCTCGACACGATCGAGGACGAGAACGCCCCCGACCCCCAGGCCGCGCTCGACACCAGCGAGGTCCGCGACCTGCTCCAGGACGCGATCCAGGACCTGCCCGAGCGCGAGCAGCTGGTGATCGCCCTCTACTACTTCGAGAACCTGACGCTGCGCGAGATCGGCGAGGTCCTCGGCGTCACCGAGTCCCGCGTCTCCCAGCTCCACTCCAAGGCCGTGCTGCGCCTCAGGTCGCGCCTCAAGAGCTCGGGCTAGGCCCCGCAAGCGCCCGCCGGCCGGGCGCCTTGAACAAG
>DASSYK010000120.1:0-8254 GCA_035703345.1 Solirubrobacterales bacterium | reverse complement strand
CCAGGCGCCACGTTTTTTTGGGAGTAGGCGACCGCTGCTTTGGACGAGAAGCGGCTTCGGGGGCGCTGACTGGCACGCCGACTGGCACACGGCTGGCACCTGACCCCTGCAAACCGCATCACCAAGCGGAAGAGGCTCGCGGAGGGCCGTATGTACTACATCTAGAAGGCATCTCACGGCCATGCGGAAAACCGCATGGCTCCGGAGGGTCAGCACGCAATTCCTCCTGTGCCAGGATGGTCAGGTCAGGGGGCGACGACCGAAGGGCGTGAGAGGTGGAGGGAAGGCTTGTCGGTCGGTGCTTGCTCGCCTTCCTCGTCGCTGCGGCAACGGTCGCGCTCATCGCACCCGCGGGGGCCGGGGCGGCGACCACCGTCGGCTCGACGTTCGCTCCAATCGGCTTCCAATGCCAAGACAACGTTTGGCAGCTGCAGACCACTTCACCTTCCAGCGCGTACGTGGTCCCGAGCGCGGGCGTCCTCACCTCCTGGAGTCACCAGGCGTCGAACACCCCACCGACGAACCTGAAACTCGAGGTGGGGAGGACCACAGCCACCCCGAACCGGTTCCTGGTCGTCGGCACTAGCACCAACAAGAGCCCCGCGGCCAGCGTGACGAGCACATACACGGACGTCTCGATCCCCGTCCAGGCGGGGGACATCCTCGGCCTGCACTCGAACGGCAACAACAAGGACTGCGGGTCACTCGTCGCCGGCTACACGGCCACCTACCTCGGCAGCACAGACCCGGCGCCCGGGGACTTCGTGAACACAGCCTTCACGTCCGGCCTCCGCCTCGACATCTCGGCGACCCTCGAGCCCGATTGCGACGCGGACGGGCTCGGCGACGAGACCGAAGACTCGGACCTCTCCGCCTGCGCTCCCGCTCCAGTAGTCGCGCCCACCGGCCAGCGCGGCGCCGCGATCAAGAAGTGCAAGAAGAACTTCCCGGGCTGGGCGAAGGCCAAGAAGCGCAAGAAGTGCGTCAACAGGGCTAAGAAGCTCCCCGTCTAGCACCGCCCTGCCGTAGTGACGCACGCGCCGGGGCCCTGGGCCTGACCAGCCTCAGGTTCCAGGAGGGCGATGCAACCGATCTGCCTGACCGTCGAATCTAGTTAATCCGGGTCAACGATTGGTAGTTTGAGGGCATGGCGGGCGCACCCGGACATGGAGCGGCGCTGAGGGTGAGCGGAGAGGCCTCCGCTCTCGTCGGCGGGACGCCCCTGGTCGCTCTCAGCCGTCTCGGAGAGGACCTCGGAGGCGAGATCGTCGCCAAGCTCGAGTACTTCAACCCCGGGGGCTCGGTCAAGGACCGTCTCGGGGTCGCGATGCTCGATGCGGCGGAGCGCGAGGGACGGATCGAACCGGGCTCGGTCGTGGTCGAGCCGACCAGCGGCAACACCGGCATCGCGCTCGCGCTCGTGTGCGCCGCGCGCGGCTACAGGCTGATCCTGACCCTGCCCGAGGGCATGAGCCGCGAGCGGACCGCGCTGCTGAGGGCCTACGGCGCCGAGGTGCACGAGACGCCCTCGATGGGCGGCATGAACGAGTCCGTGGAGCTCGCCCGCTCGATCGTCGCAAAGCACGACGGGTTCATGCCGATGCAGTTCTCGAATCCCGCCAACGCCGAGATCCACCGCCGCACCACCGCCGAGGAGATCTGGTCGGACCTCGACGGCGAGATCGACGCCTTCGTCGCCGGGGTGGGGACCGGGGGAACGATCACGGGGGTGGGCCAGGTGCTGAAGGAGCGGCGGCCCGACGCGCAGGTGATCGCGGTCGAGCCGGCGTCCTCGCCCGTGCTCTCGGGCGGCGAGCCCGGGCCGCACCGCATCCAGGGGATCGGCGCCGGGTTCGTCCCGGACGTGCTCGACCGCTCCGTGATCGACGAGGTCATCCCCGTGAGCGACGAGGACGCGATCGAGACCGCCGGCGCGGTCGCGAAGCGCGAGGGCGTCCTCGTCGGCATCTCGGCCGGGGCGGCGGTGTACGCCGCGCTCGAGGTCGCCGGGCGCCCGGAGATGCACGGCAAGCGGATCGTCGCGATCGTCCCTGACAGCGGTGAGCGCTACATGTCGCTCCCGTTCTTCCCACCGGCGTAGGCTTCTGGGCCATGCTCGGCCTCGGAGCACTGAAGCGGGTAGCGAAGGAGATCAGCTCGGACGTCGCCGCGGCGCGCGACCGGGACCCCGCGGCGCGCGGCGTCGGCTCGTTCGAGATCCTCACCGGCTGGGCGGGCGTGCAGGCGCTGCTCGCCCACCGCGTCGCCCACGCCCTCTGGCAGGGCGGCATCCCGGTGGCCCCCCGCCTGATCGCCTATACGAGCCGCTCGGTCACCGGCGTCGAGATCCACCCGGCCGCCACGATCGGCTCGGACTTCTTCATCGACCACGGCGCGGGCGTCGTCGTAGGCGAGACGGCCGAGATCGGCGACCGGGTGACCCTCTACCAGGGCGTGACGCTCGGCGGCACCGGCTTCGCACGGGGCAAGCGCCACCCGACCCTCGAGGACGACGTCACCGTCGGCTCGGGCGCGAAGCTGCTGGGCCCGGTCACGATCGGCCGCAACGCGAAGGTGGGCGCCAACACCGTCGTGATCGAGGACGTCCCGCAGCGGACAACGGTGGTCGGCAACCCGGGCCACCCGGTCAGGGTCGAGGGCAGGCCGGTCGAGGGGCCGGACACCGACTGGATCCACCTGCCGGACCCGATCGCGGACGCGATCAAGGAGCTCTCGGGCCGCATCGCCGAGCTCGAGCGCAAGCTGTCCGACGCACGCGGCGAGCCCACGGACGCCGAGGTGACGGAGCTGCGGTCGAAGAAGGGCCCCTCCTCGGCCGGCGGCTAGACTCCGCCGCCGTTTCGCCCACCCCCAAGAGAGGATCTCCCCTGATGCGCGTTTCCCGACTTCTGGCCGTGCTGGCCGTGCTGCTGGCTGTGCCGTTCCTGCTCGCCGCCTGCGGCGACGACGACGGCGACAGTGACGAGGACCAGATCACCGAAGCGATCGAGACGTCCGCGACCAGCGACGACCCGGCGGACTGCACGGAGTTGCAGACCCTGGCCTTCACCGAGCAGACGACCTTCGAGACGGGCGACGCTGCGATCGCCAACTGCGAGGCGGACGCCGAGGACACCTCCGACAACCCGGAGAGCGTCGAGGTCGCAAACGTCGAGGTCGACGGGGACTCCGCGAGCGCTGAGGTGACCTTCACCGGCGGTGGGTTCGACGGGTCCACCCTCGCGGTGTCCCTCGTCAAGGAGGACGACCAGTGGAAGCTGGACGCGATCGACGACATCCCGTCGTTCGACGCCGAGGGCCTGAAGACGAGCCTGGAGGAGCAGCTTTCGGCTGACGCCGAGCTGAGCCCCGAGCAGAAGGACTGCGTCTCGCAGGCGATCTCCGGCGCCTCCGAGGACAGCCTGAAGGCGGTCGCCCTGGGCGATCAGAACGCTCTGATCGAGCTCTTCGGAGGCTGCTGAGGGCGGCTCCGGGCACGCCGGAGCTGGGGCTATGCTCGCCGAGTGGCCCGCGCGAGCGAGACGACTGACCCTGAGCTGAGCGAGCCGGGCGCCCCGATCGAGGCGGGCGCGCCGGCGGACGAGCGCCTGCTGGCGGACCTGAACGGCCCCCAGCGCGAGGCCGTCACACACGGCGAGGGGCCGCTGCTCGTGCTGGCCGGCGCCGGGTCGGGCAAGACGCGCGCGCTCACGCACCGCGTCGCCTGGCTGCTGGCGACGGGCCAGGCGCGGCCGGACCAGATCCTCGCGATCACCTTCACCAACAAGGCCGCCGAGGAGATGCGGGAGCGGGTCGCCGGCCTGGTCGGCGGCGTCGAGCGCCGCATGTGGGTGATGACCTTCCATGCGGCGTGCTCGCGGCTGCTGCGGATGGAGGCCGAGCGCCTCGGCTATACGAAGCGCTTCACGATCTACGACCAGTCCGACTCCCTGCGGATGCTGAAGCGCTGCCTCGAGGAGCTGGAGGTCGACACCAAGCGCTACCCGCCGCGCGCGGTCCAGGCGCGCATCTCCGACGCGAAGAACGCGCTCGTCGACGCCGAGAGCTACCAGGAGATGCAGGGCTCGCCGTTCGAGGAGATGGTCGGGCAGGCCTACCGCCTCTACGAGCGCCGGATGCTGGACGCGAACGCGATGGACTTCGACGACCTGCTGATGCGGGCCGTCAACGTCCTCGAGCTGTTCGAGGACGTCCGCCGCCGCTACCAGGAGCGCTTCCGCTGGATCCTGGTCGACGAGTACCAGGACACCAACCGTGCGCAGTACCGTCTCCTCCAGCTGCTCGCCGGCGGGCACGGGAACCTGACGGTGGTCGGCGACGACAGCCAGGCGATCTACGGCTTCAGGGGCGCCGACGTCCGCAACATCCTCGAGTTCGAGCGCGACTTCCCGGATGCCGCCGTGGTCAAGCTCGAGCAGAACTACCGCTCCACCCAGACCATCCTCTCCGCCGCCAACGCGGTCATCTCACACAATCGCGCGAACCTCGAGAAGCACCTCTGGACCGACCAGGGCGAGGGGGAGAAGGTCGTCGTCGCGGAGCTCGACGACGAGCACGCTGAGGCGCGGTTCGTGGCCGGGCAGATCGAGGCGCTGATCACCGAGGACGGCCTCTCCCGCGACGACATCGCCGTCTTCTACCGCACCAACGCGCAGTCGCGGGTGCTGGAGGACATCCTCGTCCGCTACGAGCTGCCCTACCAGGTGATCGGCGGCACGAAGTTCTACGAGCGGGCCGAGATCAAGGACGCCGTCGCCTACCTGCAGCTGCTGGTGAACCCGGCGGACCAGGTGAGCTTCGCCCGGGTGGTCAACTCGCCGCGACGCGGGATCGGCGACACCTCGCGGGCCCGGCTCGCGGCCTACGCGAACACGACCGGCCAGACGATCTGGGACGTCGCGAGCGCGCCGGAGTCCGTGCCTGGCCTGGGCGCCGCGGCGATCAAGTCCGTCGCCCGCTTCACCGAGCTGATCGAGGGACTCCGCGCCGAGTTCGAGGACTCGCCAGTCGCCGACCTGCTCCAGGCGCTGCTGGAGCGCTCCGGCTACCTCGACGCGCTGTCCGCCGAGCGCACCGTCGAGGCCGACGGGCGGATCGAGAACCTCGAGGAGCTGGTGGGCGTCGCCGGGGAGTTCGACGCGAACCGCGCGGTCGAGGGCGACCAGGAGCTGAGCCCCCTGGAGGAGTTCCTCCAGGCGATCTCGCTCTACACCGACTCAGACGACCTCGAGCGCGGCGAGTCGAAGGTGACCCTGATGACCCTCCACAACGCCAAGGGGCTGGAATACGGGGCGGTCCTCATGATCGGCTGCGAGGAGGGCGTCTTCCCGCACTCCCGCTCCCTCGAGGAGGGCAACGAGGAGGAGGAGCGCCGCCTCTGTTACGTCGGGATCACCCGCGCCCGCCGGCGGCTCTGGCTCACCTACGCCCGCTCGCGCCGAGTCTTCGGCCAGGCCGGCACGGGGATCCCCTCGCGCTTCCTCGCGGAGCTGCCCGACGAGCTCGTCGAGAGGGAGGGCACCGACCGCCAGGCCGCGACGGGCTGGGGGCTGGGGCAACAGGCCCCGGCACGCCCGACCGGCGCCGGCGCCGCCGACTTCGGCACCGGGGACGACGTCGTCCACGCCTCCTTCGGCGAGGGCGTCGTCACCGCGATCGAGCCCGGCGGCGTCCTCGTTGTGCGCTTCTCGGGCGACGGCGCCGAGCGCAAGCTGATGGCCGACTACGCGCCGTTGAAGAAGGTCGGCTGACGTGAGCGCCGAGGTGATCGACGGCAAGGCCGTCGCGGCCGCCGTTCGCGAGCGGGTCGCCGCGGATGTCGAGCGGCTGAGCGCCGAGCTGGGCCGCCCGCCGGGGCTGGCCACCGTGCTGGTCGGCGACGACCCGGCCTCGGAGGTCTACGTCCGCAACAAGCGCCAGAAGTCCGAGGAGGCGGGCATCCGCTCGATCCACCACGAGCCCGGCGGCGACATCGCCCAGGAGGAGCTGCTGGACCTGGTCGGGGAGCTCAACGCCTCCGAGGAGGTAGACGGGATCCTCGTCCAGCTGCCGCTCCCGGCTCACCTCGACGCCGACGCAATCGTCAACACGATCGATCCCGCGAAGGACGTGGACGGCCTCACTCCCACGAGCGCGGGCCTGCTGGCGCGCGGCGAGCCGGGGCTCGTGCCCTGCACGCCGCGCGGGGTGATGGAGCTGCTCTCGAGCGCAGGGGTCGACCCGTCCGGCAAGGAGGCGGTGATCGTCGGGCGCTCGAATCTCGTCGGGCGGCCCCTCTACAGCCTGTTGCTCGGCGCCGACGCCACCGTCACCACCTGCCACAGCCGGACCGCCGACCTCGGCGAGGTGTGCCGCCGAGCCGAGATCCTGGTCGCCGCGGCGGGGCGGCCGAAGCTGGTGACGGGGGACATGATCCGGCCCGGCGCGACCGTCATCGACGTCGGCACCAACCGCACCGACGACGGGCTGGTCGGTGACGTCGACTTCGCTGCCGCGAAGGAGGTCGCGGGGGCGATCACACCCGTTCCCGGCGGCGTCGGCCCGATGACGATCGCGATGCTGCTCGCGAACACCGTCCAGGCCGCACGGGCCTCGAGCGCCGAGAGGTAGCCGCTTGAACATTCGGCTGTATGCCGCGCGCCGGGCCTCATCCCCGGTGATGCGGCCGACCGCCGTTATAGGCTGCCGCTCGCGAGGCCCGCCTCGGGATGGACGCAAAGCGCACGAGCGCCGTCGGCTCGTATCTGTCCATGCAGGACGAGGCGGCCTCAGAGCGTTACTGAGCGACCCCGCCTCGGCACCGACCGATTTCAACCCAAGGAGGAGATTTGGACGTCAACAGGTTTTCCCAGGGACAGCTGATCGCGGCGGCGTCCGCGGTGCTGCTGCTCATCTTCATGTTCCTGCCGTGGTTCGAGATCCCCGGGGTCGAGGCAACGCTCCCCGAGGGCCTGCCGGACGACATCGACCTGTCCGGCACGCCGGGCATCGCGAGCGAGAGCCTGAACGCATGGGAGGGCGAGAACCCGCTCGACATCTTCCTGCTGGTAACGATCCTGGTCGCGCTCGCCGGGGTCCTGCTCGCCTCGAGCGGCGACGCCGGCATGCCGGTCCCGCTCTCGATGGCGACCTTCCTGCTCGGGTCCCTCGGAACCCTGATGGTGCTCTACCAGGTGTTCGACGTGCCGGGTGACCTCGACCGCAAGATCGGGCTCTTCCTCGGGCTGATCGCCGTCGCCGGGATAGCCGTGGGCGGCTATCTGTCCATGCAGGACGAAGCGGCGGTGGAGCGGTACTGAACCGCCCCCTCCTGGGCCAGTGGGTCGGCGCCCTCAGTGGCGCCGCCCTGCTGGTGTCCGGTTTCCTCGGCTGGTACGGCGACCCCGGGTCAGGCGGCGACCTGACCGCATGGCAGGCCTTCAGCGTCACCGACCTGTTCTGCGCGCTCGCGGGCATCGCGGGGCTGAGCGTCGGCGTCATCGCCGCCACCCACGCGTCGGTCAGCTACCCCGTAGCCGGGAGCGCCTTGGCCACCGGAGCCGGGCTGATCGCGCTCGTTCTCGTCTCCTACCGGCTGCTGAACCCGCCGGGCGATGGCGACGCGGACCTCCTCGCGGGCGCGTGGATCGGCCTGGCGTCCAGCGCCGGCGTCGTGCTCGGCGGAGTGCTCGGGATGAAGGAGCTGCCGCCGCTCGAGGCGGCTTCGGCTTCGCGCTAGCTGCCGGCCCGCAGGCCTACGGCGGGATGTTCTGGTTGTGGTGGAAGAGGTTCTCGGGGTCGTACTTTCGCTTCAGCACTTGCAGGCGGTCGTACTTCTCGGCTCCGTACGCCTGGCGAATCCGCTCCTGGCCCTCGTCCATGAGGAAGTTGACGTAGACGCTCGTGTGGTGGGGCTCGAGCGCTGACCAGAAGCCCCTGACCCACTCCCGCTCCGCGTCGAAGCCCTCGGCGGTCGCCGTCGTGCCGGTGATGTTGAACGTGTGTCCCGCGCCGCGGCCGCTGAACGCCGTCTCCTCCTCGGCCACGCGCGCGACCGCCCCTCCGATCTGCCAGATCGGGAAGGCCGTCAGCGGGGAGCGGATCCGCAGCGAGTGCTCGACCGCGATGTCGATGACCTCGTCGCTGAGCTCCGCCACGTCGCAGGCCCGCATGTAGTACCACCGGTAGTGGGGGAAGGATGCGTCGAACATCGCCTGATGGGCGATGTAGGGCTTGGGTTCGCAGAGATCGAGCA
>DASSYK010000038.1:0-9710 GCA_035703345.1 Solirubrobacterales bacterium | reverse complement strand
TCTTCTTCTTTTTCTTCTTCGGAGGCACCGCGTTCGGATCCTTGACGACGGTCGCGGAATAGAGGATGCGCGCCGTCTTGTACACGCAGCCGTAGGCGCGATTGGCGCCGATCGCCTCCTGCGAGCGCCCGGCGAGCACGTCCGCGAGCGCCGTCTTCTGGTCGAGCCCGCAGTGGTCCTTCTTGCGGCTCGCGGCCCAGGTCGAGGTCCCTCCCTGGCCGAGGGCCAGCGCTGGCGCCCAGGTGGGCACGCTGAGCGCGACGACCTGGTTCTCCTTGACCGTCATCGGACGCTGGAGCGTGAAGGTGGTGGTGGTCCCGAAGAAGGGGTCGAGACGCTCGAGCGGGGTCTGGTTCTTCAGCTTGTAGATGGGCTTGCCCTGCTTGATCTTCTTCTGGATCGGCTTCAGCACGGAGAGGCGGGCCTGGGGCGCGCCGAAGGTCTCGTTGAAGTACTCGGTGTCCTTGGCGATCGGGGCGCCCAGCTTGATCGACCAGGCCACGATCTTGCCGCGGTAGGGGACGACGAACGGGTTCTGGATGTTCCCGATCCGCATCTGCCAGCCGGTCGCGCGGGCGAGCGCCTGGCACGAGGTCGGGCACGCGGGGGTCGCCGGCGCGGCCGCTCCCAGCACGGCGATCTGCGGTGCCGCGGCCGCGGAGCCGGTGCCCAGGGCGATCACGAGCGTGCAGGCGAAGACCGCGGCCGCGAAAGCGACCCCGGCGCGGTGCAGGCGTGCGGGCATGCGTGTTCCTCGGTCCATCGAAGCCATTGAAACACCCTTCTTCAACGAGGGTTGCGGCGTTCCTACTAAGTTAGGCGAGGCTTGGCCGCGATCTCGACAGAGGAGCTTGCCCGTGAGTTCGAGGGCGGAATCAAGGCTGTCGACGGCGTCGAGCTCGAGGTGGCCGAGGGGGAGATCTACGGGTTCCTCGGACCGAACGGCGCCGGCAAGACCACGACCGTGCGCATGCTGGTCACGCTGCTGCAGCCGACGGGCGGCCGCGCGGTGGTCGCCGGGCACGACGTCATGGAGGACCCGGCCGCCGTGCGCCGGCGCATCGGAGTCGCGCTCCAGGAGGCGGCCCTCGACCCCCTGATGACGGGCCGCGAGCTGATCCAGTTGCAGGCGACCCTGCACGCGATGCCCCGCTCGAAGGGCCGCGAACTCTCCGACGCCCTGCTGGAGCGGGTCGGGCTGACGCAGGCGGCCGACCGGCGGGTCGGCACCTACTCGGGCGGTATGCGCCGCCGCCTCGACCTGGCCTCGGCGCTCGTCCACTCCCCTTCGGTCCTCTTCCTCGACGAGCCGACCACCGGACTCGACCCGGTCAGCCGCCAGGCGATCTGGGAGGAGGTCGAGCGGCTGAACGGGGAGGGCACGACAGTCTTCCTGACCACGCAGTACCTCGAGGAGGCCGACCAGCTCGCCGACCGAGTCGGGATCATCACCTCCGGCAAGCTCGTCGCCGAGGGCACCCCGGCGGCGCTCAAGGCCGAGGTCGGCCGCCCCCACCTTGAGCTCTCGCTGGTGCAGGATGCGCTGGGACAGGACAGGGACGCACACGCGCACGCAGAGCAGATCCTCGCCCGCTTCGGGAAGGCGATGCCCTCCCGGGACGGCCTGCTGATGGTCGAGCTGGAACGCGGCGCCGCCGAGGTGGGCCCGATCGTGCGCGCCCTCGACGAGGCCGGGCTGGCCGTCGAGTCCCTCGACCTCGTGCGGCCCACCCTCGACGACGTGTTCGTCGCCAAGACGGGCCAGCACCTCGAGGGCTCCGAGGACCCGGCCGCCGGGCCCGAGCCGGGGGCCGAGGCCGGGTGATCGAGCGACTCGCGGCGAACGCCCGCGTCGTCGGCGCGCTGGGGAGACGCTCCATCCGCCAGACGGCGCGGCGCCCGCAGCTCGCCGCGCCCCTGATCGTCTTCCCCACCCTGCTGCTGGCGATCCAGACGGGCGGTGCCGGCCGCGCCGTCGACCTCCCGGGCTTTCCGGAGGTGCAGAGCTTCCTGGCCTTCATGCTCGCCGGAGCGATGGTCCAGTCGGTGATGCTGGCCGGCAACAGCGGCGGCATCGCTCTCGCGATCGACCTCGAGATGGGCTTCACCGACCGCCTCTTCGCGGCGCCGATCTCGCGCTTCGCGATCGTGCTCGGCCGCCTGGCGGGCACCGCGGCCCTCGGCGGGCTGACCGCGGTCTGGTTCCTCGCGATCGGGATCGTCTTCGGGGTGACGATCGAGGGCGGCCCGCTGGCCGTCGTCTGGATCGTGCTGCTGGTCTCGGCCGCGGCCCTCGCCTTCGGCGGAATCGGCGCCGCGATCGCGCTGCGCTCGGGCAAGGCCAGCGTCGTGCAGGGCCTCTTCCCGATCGTCTTCGTGATCCTCTTCCTCTCGACCGCCTTCTTCCCCGCGAACCTGATGATCGAGCCGGCGGCCACGGTCGCGGAGTACAACCCGCTCAGCTTCATCGTCGAGGGGCTGCGCGAGCCGATCGTCGCCGGCTTCAACGGCGAGGACGAGCTCGCGGCTGTCGCCTCGGTGCTTGGCATCGGCGCGGTCGGGCTCACGCTGAGCGCCGCAGCGATGCGCGGCCGGGCGCGGAGGGGCCAATGAGCTGGCGAGCCGACTTCGAGATGGTCTGGGCGCTCGTGCGCCGCGCCGCCAACGAGATCCTGCGGGTGCCGGGCGCGGCGATCCCCGGCGTGCTGGCGCCGACGATCTTCTTCCTCGGGATCACCAGCGTCTTCGGCAACCTCACCCTGCTGCCGGGGTTCGACTCGGACAGCTACGCGAGCTTCATCGTGCCGGTGAGCATGATGCAGGGAGCCGCCTTCACGGGCGCGGCGACGGGCGTCAACCTCGCCCGCGACATCGAGCAGGGCTGGTTCGACCGCCTCCTCGCGTCCCCCGCACCCCGCCCGGTGCTGCTCGCGGGCCTGGTCGGCTCGGCGGCGCTGCGCTCGCTGATCCCCGCGACGTTCCTGCTGGTGATCGCCCTCGCGATCGGCGCCCACTGGCCCGGGCTCGACGGGCTGGCGATCGCGCTCATCGTCGTCATGGGCATGGCCGTCGTCGCCGCGACCTGGGGCACCTCGCTGGCGATGCGCTTCCGCACCCAGTCCGCGGCCCCGTTGATGCAGGCCGGGATGCTGCTCCTGGTGTTCACGACGACCGCCTACGCCCCGCTCGACCTGCTCAGCGGCTGGCTCCAGGACGTCGCCCGCATCAACCCCGTCACCCAGGTGGTCGAGGCCGCGCGCCAGGGCTTCGTCGGTGGCGTCAGCTGGGACGAGACCTGGCCGGGGCTGGTCGCCCTCGCCGGGCTGGCGGCGTTCTTCACCTTCTTCGCCTTGCGGGGCATGCGCCGCATGGCCCGCGCATGAACCCGGACGGCGCCTCGTCCGTCTCGCCTGCGGGGGCACCCACCTCCTTGAGCGCCCTGGTCCTCGCCGAGCGGACCCTGCGCGCGAGCTGGATCGAGGGAGAGCGGCAGGGAGTCCCCTACGCCTACTCGCGCCCGAGCCCCAGCCATTACTTCTGGCAGTGGTACTGGGACTCGTGCTTCCACGCGATCGTCTGGCGCCGCTTCGCGCCGGAGCGGGCGAAATCCGAGCTGCGCTCGCTGCTCGCGGGGGGCCGCGGCGACGGCTTCATCGGCCACACGATCTTCTGGGACCGTCCGGTGGACGCGCGCCGGCGGTGGACCTACAACATCGTCTCCCGCGACGCGCCCAGCACGTCGACGATCCAGCCGCCTCTGCTCGCCTGGGCTTGGCGCATCGCCGTCGGCGATCCCGCCGCGGAACCGGGGATCGCCGCCCACCACCGCCGGCTCGAGGCCGACCGCGACCTCGACGGCGACGGCCTCCTCTGGATAGTGCAGCCGGACGAGTCCGGGCTCGATTCCTCGCCCAAGTTCGACGCCGTCTGGGGCCGGCGAGCCCACGCCCATCTCGGGTTCGTGCTGCTCATCGCGGCCAACCGGCGGCTCGAGTGGGACGCGCGGCGGATCCTCGCCCGCGGCGGGCCCGTGATGTGCGAGGTGGTGGTGAACGTGCTCTGGTCGCTGTCGCGCATGGCCGCGGGCGAGCCCTCCGTCACCCCCGCGCTGATCGAACGCTGCTGGGACGAGCGCCGGGGCCTCTTTCTCGACGTCGCCCGCGGCGATCTCGCGCGCGAGCGCGACACCGACGCCGTCGGCTCGGATCGCCGCGTGCGCACCTCGACCTGGTCGGCGCTCGCGCCCCTGGCGCTGCCGGACCTGCCGGAGGAGATCGGGCGGCGGATGGTCGAGGAGCACCTGCTCGACCCGACGCGCTACTGGACTCCGGTCCCGATCCCGTCGGTCTCCCAGCGGGAGCCGAGCTTCGAGCCGCGCGACTGGCAGAACTGGCTGGTGCGCCGCTACTGGCGCGGGCCGACCTGGATCAACTCGGCCTGGCTGGTGTGGCTCGGGATGACGCGGCTCGGCTACGAGGCAGACGCCGCGAAGCTGAGCCGGGCCCTGTGCGCGGCGTACGTCCGCGAGGGCTCGCGGGAGTTCTACGAGCCGTTCACGGGCGAGGGCCTGGGCGCACGCGAGTTCGGCTGGTCGGCGCTGATCGCGGAGCTCGCCGACCCGGACCCGGCCGCGGTGGATTCACACCTCGGCCGATGGCCCGGGCCGGGGACCCGCTCGGGCGGCTAGCCGAAGTCGCCCGGGAACATCACGGAGACGCCGCGCTTGCAGATCAACTCCTTGCCCTTGACCTTGACCTTGCGGCCGACCGCCTCCATGCGGAAGCTGCGGTCGGGCTTGATCTTCTTGGGGGCCACGCCGTCGATCGTGACCTGGCCGCGCTGCGCACCGCCCTGGGTGACGCCGTGGCCGATCGCGCCGCCGACGAAGTCGCCGGTCGGGCCCACCTCGTAGAGGAGCACCGAGCGCTGGCGCTCGCAGCGGGGCACCGACGACTGGACCACTCCGGTGACGACGACCCCGCGCTTGCCCTTCTGGATCTGCGAGGTCTCCACCTGCATCGACGTGCCGACGCGGCGGATCTTGCCCTTGCCGCTGACGACAGCCGCGAACGACGTCATGCACACGGCGGCGGCCACGGCGAGCGCGACCACCCCAATCACTCGACGACTCATCTCGAAAGCTCTCCTTGTCCGGGTTTGCGGGCGCTCCGCCCGTGTTCGAATTCGCCGGGCGGCGCGGTCACCCTGCTATCGGCCCCCGGATGGAGAGCTTGAGGACGCCTACTTGTAGCGGTAGGTGATGCGGCCGCGGTCGAGGTCGTAGGGAGAGAGCTCGATCTTGACCCGGTCCCCGGGAAGGATCCGGATGTAGTGGCGGCGCATCTTGCCCGAGATGTGCCCGAGGACCTCGTGGTCGTTGTCGAGCTTCACCCGGAACATGGTGTTCGGGAGGGCCTCGGTGATCTCGCCCTCCATCTCGATCTTCTCTTCTTTACCCATGCGACAAGGTTACTTCCCCTCGAAGGACGCCTTTCCCGGCCCCTCGGTGAGGAAGCTCTCCACAGCGTTCTTCAGGTCCTCGCTCTCGAACAGGTCCGCGAACTGGTCGGGCGTGATCCGATCGGCCTCGTCGACGCCGCCGGCGCGCTGCGCGCGAATGATCCGCTTGGTGGCTCGATGGGCGACGGTCGGCCCGTCGGCGAGCCTGTGGGCGAAGCGCATTCCCTTCTCCAGCAGCTGGTCGTCGGGCACCACGCGGTTGACGACGTTCCAGCGCTCCAGCGTCGCGGCGTCGTAGAGCCCGCCGCTCATCACGAACTCCGCGGCCCGCGCGGGCCCGGCGCGCTCGGCCATGCGCTGGGTGCCACCGGCGCCCGGTGTCAGGCCGACGACCGCCTCGACGAGTCCGAACTTGGCGGACTCGGTGGCCCAGAGCATGTCGCAGGCGAGCGAGATCTCGAGGCCCGCGGTGAGGCAGAGCCCGTGCACCAGCGCCAGCGTCGGGATCTCGAGCGTCTCCAGCTTGCGCGCCGTCTCGATCAGCGACCCGAACGCCTTGGCGGCCACGCCCTCCTGCTGGGCGCGCTTGAAGACCTCGACGTCGACACCGCCGGTGAAGATGTCGCCCTCAGCCCGCCAGACCAGCGCCCGCGCGTCCGAGGCGGCGACCTCGTCCGTGCATTCGACCAGGCCCGTCCAGGCGTCGCCGGTGAACAGGTTGAGCGGCGGGTTCTCGAGGATCATCACCGCGAGGTTGCCGTCGCGCTCGAGCCGGACGGGGCGCTCAGCCATCCGCGCCCCGCAGCTTGTCGGCGACCGCCGCGATCTCGTCGGGGTCTCCGGGAGTCGGCACCCACGGGAGCTCGATCGGGTCCCCCTCGTAGCGCGGGACCACGTGGATGTGGAAGTGGAAGACGGTCTGGGACGCCACCGCGCCGCTCGCGTTCACGAGGTTGATCCCGTCCGCGCCGAGGACCTCCTTGGCCCGCCGGGCGAGCCGCTGGGCGGCGGTGACGGTCGCCTCGAGGTCGGCCGCATCGATCTCGAGCAGATCCGGCGAGTGCTTGCGCGGAACGACGAGCGCGTGGCCCCGCGTAGCGGGCGCGATGTCCATGAAGGCGATGGTCCGGTCGTCCGAATCGACGATCTGACCTGGGACCGATCCCTCGACGATCCCGCAGAAGAGGCAGTCGCTCACGAGGCGGGAGCTTATGACAGACGAGCGGCCCGCACGCCGCGGGCCGCTCGTCGCCGAAGTGGGCCGACTCGGTCGGCTCAGATGGGGGCCGCGACCGTGAGGACGGTCTGGCCGGAGATGCTCAGGCAGTCGAACTTCCGGGCCTTGCCCTTGGCGTGGCCCTTCTTCTTGCCCTTGCCCTTGAGCTTGCGCGTGGCCTGGTCGACCGTCGCCGTGAGCGTGACGCTCGACGGCCCGACCGTCAGCGGCTTCGGCAGCGTGGCGCTGAAGTTCCCGTTCGGCTTCGTCACCGCCGTCTCGGGGAGCGGCGTCGTGCCGTTCGCGTCCGTGTAGGAGAACCGCACCGTGCGGTCCTTGCGGCAGCTGCTGCTCGACTTCACGTTGCCGCTCACGGCCACCGTCGTGGTGGCCGCCTCGATGGTGCTCGGGGTCGCCGTGACAGTCACGGTCCCGCCGACCTGCTTCGGTCCCTTCTTGGCGAGGACGCCCGGCGCGGCCGTCAGGCCGACGGCCAGAACGCTCACCGCAGTCGCGATCGCGATCCGTCTCATCAATGTCCCTTCTCCTGGTTTGCGTGGCTGCAACCGTTACAGCGCACCCTGCCACCGCGGGGTTACGCGCTCAGCCGGAGGCCAGGCCGCGTGCCAGCTCAAGCGCCGAGTCGCGGTCCGGGGCCTCACCCGTGAACGCGGCGGCGCGCAGCTCCTCGAGGATCTCGCCCATCCGCGGGCCCGGCTCGATCCCGGCCTCGACGGCGAGCTCGTCGCCGCTCAGCGGCGGGCGCGGCGGATCGGCGTGCCAGGCGAGAGCTGCGGGCAGCGTCTCGCGCACCAGCTCGAGGTGGGCGGCCACCATCTCCTCGCTCGCGAGCGGGCCCTCGCCGCGAGCGGCGAGACGGTCGGCGGCGGTGAGCAGGGTCACGTCGGGGCCGACCGGCTCGGTCGTGCGCAGGTAGTCGTAGACGCGCCGGCGGGACAGCGGCCGGTCGTGGACCATGAAGCCGAGGTGCAGGTGGTGCAGGGCGAGCCCCTCCAGGTGGACGCTGAGCCGCCGGCTGGTCTTGAGGCGGCGGCACAGCGACGCGATCATCTCGGCCCCCGCGCGGTCGTGACCGATGAACGTGACGCGGCCCTCGATCACCCCGCGGGTCGCGGGCTTGCCGACGTCGTGCAGCAGCGCGCCGAAGCGGAGGGCCTCGCTGCGGGTGAGCTCGTCGGCGAGCGGCTCGGCCAGCAGCTCGGCCATCGCCGGCGCGGCGTCCCCGCAGAAGCGCGGCAGGTCGCGCTCGATCTCGAGCTGCTGCTCCAGGACGGCGACCGTGTGGGCGTGGACGTCCAGATGGTGGTTCGCGGTCTGGGCGAGCCCGCGCATCGCCTCCACCTCCGGCAGCACGACGGCGGTCAAGCCGAGCTGGTCGAGCAGCGCCAGCGCCCCGAGCGGGTCCGGCCCGGCGACCATCGCCCGCAGCTCGGCGAACTGCCGCTCGCCGGCCGGGTCCGCCGCGCGCTGCGCCTGCGAGCGCGCGAGCTTCGCCGTGCCCGCTTCCAGCTCGAGCCCGTACCGGGAGGCCAGGCGCGGCGCGCGCAGCAGCCTCAGCGGATCGTCGGCGAAGGCCCCGTCCGAGACCACGCGGAGGGACCGCGCCCGCGCGTCGGCGATGCCCCCCGTGGGATCGAGCGGATCGCCCCCCTCGAGCGGGAGCGCGACCGCGTTCACGGTGAAGTCACGCAGCCGCAGGTCGCCCTCGATCGCCGGGGCCCGCAGGGCCGTTACGTCCGCGTGCCACGCCTCGCCCGCCGCCACGGCGCGCCAGGTGGCGTGCTCGGCCGAGAGCGGGAAGGCGAATCCCGACCCGGCGCGCGCCAAGGCGCGGGCGACCTCCTCCTCGGAGCCCGGCTCGACCGCCAAGTCGATGTCGCGGACCTGCTCGCCGAGCAGCGCGTTGCGCACCGCGCCGCCGACGATCCAGGCAGCCCGCCCGGCGAGCGCTCCGCGGGCTGCGCGGACGGCCTCGGCCCCCGCGAGGCCGGCCTCGAGCCCCTCCCGGCTCACCGGCGCGCCATCCGCCTGACGCGTGCGCCGAGCCCGGTCGTGACCTCGTAGTTGATCGTGCCGAGCCGCCGCGCGATCTCCTCGGCGCTGATCCGCTCGGAGCCCTCGGCTCCGATCAGGACCGCAACGTCGCCGGGTTCGACGTCGGTCTCCGGGCCGAGATCGATCGTGATGTTGTCCATCGAGACCGTGCCGACCAGCGGGCGGCGGCGCCCCCGGACCAGCACCTCCGCGTTGTTCGAGAGCCCGCGCCGCACGCCGTCCCCGTATCCGATCGGCAGCACCCCGACCCAGGTGTCCTCGGGAGCCCGCCAGGTCCGCCCGTACCCGGCGCTCGCGCCGGCCTCGAAGCGCTTGACGTCGGCGACGTAGGAGCGCAGCTCCAGGGCCGGCTCGAGGCCGTGCACGGCCGGGTCGCCGCCGAACGGGTCGAGGCCGTAGATCGCGATCCCGCAGCGGACCATGTCGAAGTGGGCCTGCGGCTCGCGCAGGGTGGCGGCGCTGTTGGCCGCGTGAACGGTGACGCCGGGCTCGATGTCGCGAACCCGCTCGGCGACCCCGCGGAACGCGGCGAGCTGCTCGCCGAAGAACTCGTCGCCTGTCTCGTCAGCGGTGGCGAAGTGGGTCCAGATACCCGCCAGCTCCAGGGCCGGGTCCTCGGCGCAGGCGCGCGCAAGCTCGACCACGGCGTCGGGGTCGCGCTCTCCGAGGCGCCCCATGCCGCTGTCGTGCTTGACGTGTACGCGGACGCGCGTCCCCCGCTCGGCTGCGAGCCGGGAGCACAGGTCGCGGAAGTCCGGCCGCCAGACCGCGACATCGGCGCCGGCGTCGAGCGCGGTGCGAAGCTCGCCGCGGGTCAGAGCGCCCATCACGAGGATCGGCGCCTCGGCGAAGTGCATCCGCAGCACCTCGGCCTCGGCGGCCGCGGCGACGCCGAGGCGGGTCGCCCCGCCGCGCAGGGCGGCGGCGGCGCTGAGCGCGGCGCCGTGCCCGTAGCCGT
>DASSYK010000141.1:0-8801 GCA_035703345.1 Solirubrobacterales bacterium | reverse complement strand
TCCTGACCGTCGGCGGCGAGCCGGCGCGCGCGAGCGGGTGGCTCGGACGCGCCCAGCGGCTGCTCGACCGCCAGGAGCGCGACTGCGCGGAGCGTGGCTATCTCCTGATACCCGCGCTCAAACGGCAGCAGGCGGCCGGTGAGCTCGAGGCCGCGGGCGAGACCGCGGCCGAGGCGGTTCGGATCGCCGAGCGCTTCGGCGATCGCGACCTGTTCGCGCTCTTCGTGCACGAGCAGGGCAGAACGCAGCTCGCGCTCGGGAACCTGGATGAGGGACTCCGCCTGCTCGACGAGGCGATGGTCGCCGTCGTGGGCGGCGAGCTCTCGCCGATCGTCACCGGGCTGCTCTATTGCAGCGTCATAGACGGGTGCCAGGAGGTGCGCTCCCTCAGGCGCGCGCGCGAGTGGACCGAGGCGCTGACGAGCTGGTGCGAACGCCAGCCCGACATGGTCGCCTTCACCGGGCGGTGTCTCGTCCACCGCGCCGAGATCATGCAGCTCGACGGCGCCTGGAGCCGAGCGCTCGACGAAGCCGGGCGCGCCCGCGAGCGCTTCGCCAGAGCCGGCGGGGGCGCGGGGGCCGGGCAGGCGGCCTACCGCCAGGCGGAGGTCCACCGGCTCCGCGGGGAGTTCGCCGCGGCCGAGAGGGCCTATCGCGAGGCGAGCCGATTCGGATGGGAGCCGCTTCCCGGCCTGGCGCTGCTGCGGCTCGCCCAGGGCGAGGTGCGCGCGGCGGATGCCGCGATCGCGCGCGCCGTGGACGAGGCGACCGGGCCGCCCGCGCTCGCCGAGCTGCTGCCGGCGCAGGTCGAGATCGCGCTTGCGGCCGGGCAGAGCGAGCGGGCGCGGGAGGCCTGCGAGCGACTCCAGGCACTCGCCGCCGCGGATCGCAGTGGGGTGCTGGGGGCGCTGAGCGAGCAGGCACGGGGAGCCGTCGCACTCGCCGCGGGGGAGGCGCGCGAGGCCCTGCTCGCGCTCCGCCGCGCCTGCGAGGTCTGGCGAGGGCTCGAGGCGCCGTACGAGCTGGCTCGGGTCCGCGTCCTCGTCGCGCAGGCGTGCAGGGCGCTCGGCGACGACGATGGCTCCTCGCTGGAGCTTGACGCGGCCCGGGACGCTTTCGCGGAGCTCGGCGCCGCCCCCGACCTCGCCGTCCTCGACGCACTCGCGGCGCCTGGCTCGATCTCCGCGTCGCATGGGCTGACGCCGCGCGAGCTGGAGGTGCTGCGGCTGCTCGCGGGCGGCGACACCAACCGAGCGATCGCCGAGCGGCTCGTGGTCAGCCGCCGCACCGTCGACCGCCACGTCAGCAACATCTACGCGAAGCTGCGCGTTCCCTCGCGGGCGGCGGCAACCGCCTACGCCTACGAGCACGGGCTGATCTGACCGGCTCGCATGGGTGAGATCACCCATGCGCGCCGGCGCCTCGAATTGGGCCGTTCCGCCGATGCGGAGGCGGCCGGCGCCTCCTAGCCTCGCTGGCGCCCGATCGATGCGACGCGACGACGAGGAGGGCTCGATGGAGATGCAGGTGACGCAGGTGGTGGAGTCCGACCGGCAGCGACTGCTGTCCGCCCTGCCGGTTGAGGAGTGCAGGATCGAGCGGGGCGGGATCTCGACCGCCGTGCTCGAGGGCGGAGAAGGGCCGCCGTTGATCCTTCTGCATGGCCCGGGGGAGCCGGCCTTGAAGTGGCTTCGGGTCATCCCGGACCTCGTCCGGACGCATCGGGTGATGGCTCCCGACCTGCCCGCCCACGGCGAGACCGAGGTGCTCGAGGGCGAGCTCGACGCGGACCGGGCGCTGGACTGGCTCGCCGGCCTGATCGAGCAGACCTGCGGGCGGCCGCCCACGGTGGTCGCGCAACTGCTCGGAGGGGGGATCGCGGCCAGGCTCGCAGCCGCGCGCCCCGGTGCGATCGGGCAGCTCGTGCTGGTGGACTCGTTCGGCCTCGCTCGCTTTCGGCCGTCGCCGCGGTTCGCGCTCGAGCTGGTCCGCTTCCAGGCGCGTCCCAGCGAGGGGAGCTACACCCGCTTCCTGAGGCAGTGCTCCTACGACCTCGATGCCGTTCGGGAGCAGATGGGCGAGAGCTGGGACTCGTTCTTCGCGCTCAACCTCGAGTTCGCCCGCTCGCCGAAGGCGAAGGCGGCGGCGAGCCTGCTGCGCACCTTCGTACGGCGGATCCCGCCCGCGGAGCTGGCCCGGATCGCCATCCCCACGGCCCTGATCTGGGGCAGCCAGGATCGGGCGCTGCCCGTGCGGATCGCCGAGCAGGCGAGCTCTCGCTACGGCTGGCCGCTGCACGTGGTCGAGGAAGCGGCCGACGATCCGCCGATCGACCGGCCCGATGCGTTCCTCGAGGCGCTGCGAGCCGCATTGGCGGGTGGCGCCGGCGGGCGCGCACGACGGTGACGATGCGGGCGCGGGGCGGCCCTGGCTGAACCCCAGGGGGCACCCGCACGGACCGACCCTAGAATCACGGGTCGTGCTTTCGGAGCGGCAACAGGAGATTCTGGGCCTGGTGGTCCAGTCCTACGTCGACGACGGCAGGCCGGTGGGCTCGAAGGTGCTCGCAACCCTGCCCGAGACCAGCTGGAGCCCCTCCACGATCCGGGCCGAGCTGGCGGCCCTCGAGGACGAGGGCTTCCTGACCCATCCGCACACCTCGGCCGGCCGGGTGCCGACCGACGCCGGCTATCGCTTCTACGTCGGCGAGCTCCTCGCCTCCGAGGACCGCCTGCCGGCGCCCGCCAGCGAGCTCCAGGTCTCGCGGATGCGCCACGAGGTCGACGAGGCGATCCGCGAGACGACCGGCGCCCTGTCGCGGATCACCGACCTGGTCGCGCTGGTCAGCGCGCCGCCGCTGGCGACGGCGACGATCCACCGCGTCGAGGTCCTGCGGCTGCAGCCGCGGACCGTGATGGTCGTCGTGATCGCGTCGAACGGCGCGGTCAGCAAGCGGGTCTTCACGTTCCCGACCGAGGTCGACCCGGGCCTGGTCGAGTGGGCGGGGAGCTACCTGAACGAGCGGCTGGCCGGCCTCGGACTCGGCGCGCGGATGGCGCTGGCGCGGCTGCGCGACCCGGAGCTGAGCGCGACCGAGCAGGGCTTCATCGCCGAGATCGAGGGGGCCTTCACCAACCTCGACGAGTCGGCCGAGGAGACGCTGTACATCGACGGGGCGGCGCGACTTCTCTCCGAGGAGCACGCGGCGGACCTCCCGCACGCGGACGAGTTGATGCGGGCGCTGGAGCGCCGGGTCAACCTGCTCCGCACCCTGCGCTCGGCGCTCGACGAGCGTTCGGTGTTCGTCTGGATCGGCGGCGAGAACCCGCAGCCCGAGCTGCGCCAGGTGAGCGTGGTCGGCGCCAACTATGGCCTCGGTTACCGCAACCTGGGAGCGGTCAGCGTGCTCGGCCCCGTGCGGATGGACTACGGGACGGCGATCGCCTCCGTCCGCGAGGCCGCGGGCGAGCTCTCTCGTGTCTTCGAGGCCGTCTACGAGGACTGACCGTGCCGCGCGACTACTACGAGGTGCTCGGGGTCGAGCGCTCCGCCTCCGAGGGCGAGGTCAAGAAGGCCTTCCGAAGCCTCGCGCGCGAGCTGCACCCGGACGTCAACTCGCACGACCCGGAGGCGGAGGAGAAGTTCAAGGAGGCCGCCGAGGCCTACGAGGTCCTCAGCGACTCCGAGCGCCGCGCCACCTACGACCGCTTCGGCCACGAGGGGCTGCGATCGGGCGGCTACCAGCCGCGCGCCACGGACTTCGGCAGCTTCCAGCAGATCTTCGAGACGATCTTCGGGGGCGATCCCTTCGGCCCCGGGTTCTCCCGCGGCCCCTCGGCCGGCGGCGACATCGGCGTCGTCGCCGAGATCGAGCTCGAGGACGTGCTCGAGGGGACCAAGCGCGAGGTCCGATTCGAGGCGGTCAGCGTCTGCGAGCACTGCCGCGGCAACGGGGCCGAGCCGGGCACCCCGATCACGACGTGCCCGAAGTGCGACGGCGCCGGGGAGCTGCGGCAGGTCAGCCGCAGCGTCTTCGGCCAGGTCGTCCGCGCGATGCCGTGCGACCGCTGCGGCGGCGAGGGGCGGATCCCCGAGACGCCGTGCGAGGTCTGCGGCGGCGCCGGACGCTTGGCCGACAGCCGCACCTGGGAGGTCGACGTCCCCGCGGGCATCGAGCACGGCCAGCGGATCCGCATCTCGGGTGCCGGCCACGCGGGCGACCCCGGGGCGCGCGCCGGCGACCTCTACGTCGAGGTGCACATCGCCGTCGACGAGCGCTTCGCGCGGCAGGGAACCGAGCTCGTCACCCGGCTCGATGTCCCGGTGACGACGGCGATGCTCGGTGGCGAGCTCAGCGTGCCCACGCTCGAGGGCGAGGCGACCGTCAAGGTCCCCGCCGGCGCCCAGCACGGCGACGTCACCGCGCTCGAGGGCGAGGGCCTGCCGCCGCTCCACGGCGGCCGCCGCGGCGACCAGCACGTCGTCTTCGAGCTGGTCGTGCCGACCGAGCTCACCGACGAGCAGGCCGAGCTGGCCCGGAGGCTCGACGAGCAGCTGACCAGGAAGACCGCCGGCGCTTGATCCGCCTCGCCGTCCGCTGCGCGCCCGAGGCCGCCGAGGAGGTCCTTGCGAACCTGCTCGATCTCGCGCCCAACGGCGTCGAGGAGGAGCGCGGCCCGGGCTTCGTCGAGTTCGCCGTCTACGGCGGCCCGGGGGAGGTGCCCGAGCTGGGCGAGATGGAGGCCGCCGCAGGGGACTCGCTCGTGGAGGTCACCACCGCCTCGGTCCCCGACGACTGGGCCGACCGCTGGGCCGACTTTCACCGCCCGATCGTGGTCGCGGACCGCATCCGGGTGCGGCCGTCGTGGTGGGACGCCGAGGAGGGGCCGATCGACGTCCTCGTCGATCCCGGCCAGGCGTTCGGGACGGGCGCACACCCGACGACGCGGCTCTGCCTCGAGCTGCTGGTCGACCTGGAGCGGGCGGGGGAGACGAGCGGGCCGCTCGCCGACTGGGGGACGGGCTCGGCGGTGCTTGCGATCGCGGCGGCGAAGCTCGGCTTCTCGCCGGTGACCGCGTGCGACCGCGAGGAGGCCTCGCTCGAGGCCGCCGCGGCGAACGCGGAGGCGAACGGGGTGGAGATCCGCGTGGAGCGGGTGGACGTGCGCGAGGGGCCGCTGCCGCTGGCGCCGACGGTCACGGCGAACCTGACGGCGCCGCTGCTGCGGGAGTGCGCGGGGCACCTGGCGCGCGCAGGGGCGAAAGCCGGCGCAGGGGCGAAAGCCGGCGACGAAGGGGAGGCGGGACGGAAACCCGGCAACGAGGAGGGGGCCGGTGCGAACGCCGCTGAGGGGGAGTCGCCCGTGGCGCTCGTGTGCTCGGGGATGCTCGGGCGCGAGGCCGATGAGGTCGCCGCGGCGTTCGCGAAGGCCGGGTTGCGCGAGGTCGACCGCCGCAGCGACGGCGACTGGACCGCGCTGCTCCTGCGCCGCTGAGCGGCTGTCCTGCCCTGCTGTTCCATGGGAACACAAAGTCGGGACAGCCGCCCAGGCGGAGTCGCCGCTCAGTAATCATCTGCGGCTCACGTGGCCGCGCCCGACCTTCATCCGGAACTGCCGATCGCCATGTTCGATTCCGGCGTCGGTGGGCTCACGGTGCTGCACGAGTGCCTCGTCTCGCTGCCCGAGGAGGACTTCGTCTATCTGGGGGACAACGCGCGCTTCCCGTATGGGGCGCGGAGCCGGGAGGAGCTGCGCTCGAACGTCGAGCAGGTCTCGCGCTATCTGCTCGGCCGCGGGGCGAAGCTGCTGGTGATCGCGTGCAACTCGGCGGCGTCCGCGGGGATGGAGACGGCCCACGAGGTCGCGGCCGAGCACGGGGTGGCGGTGGTCGCGGTGATCGAGCCGGAGGCCGAGATCGCCGCCGCCGTCACCGACACCGGGCGCGTGGGCGTGCTCGCGACCCCCGCGACGGTGCGCAGCGGCGCCTACGGCCGGGCGCTCGCGCGCCAGCACCGCCCACTGACGATCACGGAGGTCGAGGCGCCCGATCTCGCGGCGGTGATCCAGCGCGGCTTCCCCTTCGACGAGGGAGTGGTGCGGATGGTGCGCTCCTACTGCGAGCCGCTCAGGCAGGCCGACGTGGACACCGTGATCCTGGGCTGCACCCACTACCCGTTGGTGGCACCGATGCTCCAGCGCACCCTCGGCCGTGACGTGCGCCTGGTCACGGCCGGGCACGCGATCGCGGCGAGCGCGCAGCGCGCGCTGGAGGAGTCGGGCCTCGCCTCGCCCGATCCCGAAGAAGGGAGTTACAGCTTCATCTGCACCGAGGACCCCGAGCGGTTCCGCGAGCTGGGGACGCGCTTCCTGCAGATGCCGCTCGGGGAGGTTGAGCTGGCGGACCTGCCTTGACCGCAATCTCGGGACGTTAGGTACGCCATGGAGTACCTGGGATCCCAAGATCCCGCGGGGGTGAGCGTCGACTGGTGGCCCTGGGGGGTCCTGATCGTCGCGCTGGGGCTCTATGCCGTGGCCGTCGCGGCCCTGCTCGCCGCCGGGCGCCGCGAGGATGCGCGCGCGCTCGCCGGTTTCGTGCCCGACTGCGCGGTAATGGTCGCCCGCCTGGCGCGCGACCAGCGCGTCTCGCGGCTGCGCCGGGTCGCCCTCCTCTGCGTGGTCGCCTACCTGGCGCTGCCGATCGACATCGTCCCCGACTTCCTGCCGGGGATCGGGCAGCTCGACGACGCGGTCGTGCTCGCCCTGGCGCTGCGCGTCCTCATGCGCGGCGCCACGCCCGAGATGCTCCGCGCCGCCTGGCCCGGCCCCGAGGCCTCGCTGCGCCTCGTGCTGCGGGCCGCGGGATACGAGACCAACGGCGCCCGCACGTGAGAGCGCCGCCGGGTTCTCCGGGCGATCCGGCGGCTAGGCTTGACGCGTGAGCATCCTCGAGCAGGTCCAGGACGACGTGAAGACCGCGATGAAGGCCGGCGAGCGCGAGCGCGTCGGGCAGCTCCGCATGCTCGTCGCAGCCCTCCAGGCCGAGGAGAAGGAGGGCAAGGGCGACGAGATCGCGGCGCTCCAGCGCGAGCGCAAGCGCCGCGTCGACGCCGCCGCGGCCCTGCGCGAGGGCGGCCGCGAGGACGCCGCGAGCGCCGAGGATGCCGAGGCGAAGCTGATCGAGGGCTACCTGCCGGCCCAGCTCTCCGACGAGGAGCTCGACGAGCTCGCGGCGGCCGCCGTCGAGGAGTCCGGCGCCTCGGAGATGAAGGACATGGGCGACGTGATGAAGGCGCTGATGCCGAAGGTCGGTGGGCGCGCCGACGGCAAGCGGGTCAGCCAGGCGGTGCGCGAGAAGCTGGGCGCGTAGTGGCGCGTAGGCAGCTCACCATCGACAACGCCGTCGCCGCCGAGCTCGCCGGCTCCGAGGACGCCGTGCTGCGGACGCTCGAGGGCCACCTCGACGTGGACGTCTACCTGCGCGGGAACGTCCTCACCCTCGACGGCGACGCCGGCGACCTCCGCACCGCCGAGACGGTCGTGGGCGAGATCGTCGACCTGATCGAGCAGGGCCACGAGATCGCGCCCGGCACGATCGAGGCCGTGACCGGCGCGCTCGACAAGCACGAGAGCCCGGCCGAGATCCTCGAGGACGTCGTCTGGCAGCACCGCAACGCGAGGATCGCGCCGAAGACGGTCAACCAGAAGCAGTACGTGGACTCGATCCGCCGGCACACGATCACCTTCGGGATCGGGCCGGCGGGCACCGGCAAGACCTTCCTGGCGGTGGCGATGGCCGCAGCCGCGCTGTCGCGCGGCGAGGTCCAGCGCGTGATCCTGACCCGGCCCGCGGTCGAGGCGGGCGAGCGGCTCGGATTCCTGCCCGGGGACATCCAGGCGAAGGTCGACCCCTACCTGCGCCCTCTCTTCGATGCGCTCTACGACATGCTCGACCCCGAGCGCGTAAACGCCTACTTCGAGCGCGGCACGATCGAGGTGGCGCCGCTCGCCTTCATGCGCGGCCGGACGCTCAACGACTCCTTCGTGATCCTCGACGAGGCCCAGAACACGAGCCCCGAGCAGATGAAGATGTTCCTCACGCGGCTCGGCTTCGGCTCCAAGATCGTGGTGACCGGCGACATCACCCAGATCGACCTCGAGAAGGGGGCCAAGTCGGGCCTCGTCGAGGTCGGCCAGATCCTCGACAGCGTCCAGGACATCAGCTTCATCCGGTTCGGCGGCGAGGACGTCGTCCGCCACAAGCTCGTGCAGCGGATCGTCGCCGCCTACGGCGAGCACTCCGAGCGATCCCGGGGGGACGGCGGAGAAGCGTGACCCCGGACCTCTCAGACGTCGAGGTGCGCCTGCGCGAGGCGGTCGCCGCGACCCTGAAGGCGGCGGGGATCGAGGACGGGCACATCGGGCTGGAGCTGGTCGGCGAGGGCCGGATGCGGACGCTCAACTTCGCCAACCGCGGCGTGGACGAGGCCACCGACGTGCTCGCCTTCCCGATCGATCCCGACGAGAGCGGCCTCGGCCCGCGCGAGCTGGGCGACGTCTTCATCTGTCCCGAGCGGGCCACCGACGTGATCGAGGCCGCGGTCCACGGGACGCTGCACCTCTGCGGCTACGACCACGAGACGGACGAGGGCGAGATGCTCGCGCTGCAGGACCGGATCATGGCGGGGCTCCGCGGCGAGCCCTCGAGCGCCGCTTGAGCCGGGACGCAACCCGCGCCGGTTTCGTCGGGCTCGCCGGCCGCCCGAACGCGGGCAAGTCGACGCTGGTGAACGCCATCGTCGG
>DASSYK010000104.1:0-3191 GCA_035703345.1 Solirubrobacterales bacterium | reverse complement strand
AGAGCATGCGGTTCGCCGCCTCGAGGCAGACCTCGACGGTGTCGATCGCGTCGAAGAGCGGCTCCTTGTCCTCCTGCCTGTCCTTGCTGTAGGCGAGCGGCAGAGCGTGCATGGTCCCGAGCAGGCTCTGCAGCGACGCCGCCACCCGCGGGCCCTTGCCCCGCAGGAGCTCGGCGGCGTCGGGATTCTTCTTCTGGGGCCTGATGCTCGAGCCCGAGGCGAACGAGTCGTCTGGCTCGCAGAATCCGAACTCCTGACTCGACCACAGGACGATCTCCGAGCCGAGGCGCGAGAGGTGCATCGCGCAGACCGATGCCGCGTAGAGGTAGTCGAGCGCGAAGTCGCGGTTCGAGACGGCGTCCAGCGAGTTCGCGAACGGGCGCTGAAAGCCGAGGTCCGCGGCGAGGCCCTCGCGGTCGAGCTCCCAGTTGAGCCCCGCGACCGCGCCCGAGCCCGCGGGCATCTCCGTCGTCGACTCCGCCGTGAAGTAGAAGCGGCGCGCGTCGCGCAGGAACATCCAGAAGTAGGCCAGCAGATGGTGGCCGAGGTAGACGGGCTGGGCCCGCTGCAGATGGGTGTACGCGGGAGCCGGCCAGTCGCGGTGGGCCTCGGCGAGATCGATCAGCGTCCCCATCAGGTCCTCGAGCAGCACGACCGCGCGCGCTGCGTGCGAGCGGACGAGCAGCGCCAGGTCGGTCGCCACCTGGTCGTTGCGCGAGCGCGCCGTGTGCAGCTTGCCCCCGACCGGTCCGACGAGCTCCGTCAGGCGGCGCTCGACCGCCATGTGGATGTCCTCGTCGTCGTCCCGCACGGCGAACCTGTCCATGGCGAGCTCGGTGGCGACGGTCTCGAGCCCGCCGAGGATCGTCTCCAGCTCGCCGTCGTCGAGGACGCCGAGCCGGTTCAGCGCACGGGCGTGCGCGCGCGACTGCTCGACGTCGAACGGCGCCAGGCGGCGATCGAACGAGATCGACGCGTTGAGGCGCCTGAACAGAGGGTCCTGTTCCGAGGCGAACCGTGACATGGCGGCCAGTCTAGGCGGGAGGCGCCCGCCGGCCGGGCGCCGCCGCTCAGGAGCGCAGGCCCAGGGCGCCGGCGAGCGCCGTGCAGGCCCGCTCCACCTGACCGGCGTCCATGGAGGTGAAGAAGGGGAGCGCCAGCGAGCGCTCGGCCACGCGCTCGGCCACGGGGAACTCGCCGCCCTTGAAGCCGAAACGCTCGCGATAGGGCGGCATCGTGTGGATGCACGGGAGGTAGGGCTTGGACTGAACGCCCTCGGCGGCCAGCTCCTCGATGACCGCGGCGCGCTCGGCGCCGGCCGGGAGCTGGACCACGTAGACGAACCAGCTGCGCTGCTCGTCCCCGTCGTCGTCGCACGGCAGCACGAGGCCCTCGGGGTCCCCCTGGCCGGCGGGAGCCCCGCCGATCGCCCTCAGCCCCTCGCGGTAGCCGGCCGCGACCTCGGCCCTGGCGGCGAGCATCTCGTCGAGGCGCTCGAGCTGGGCGATGCCGATCGCTGCCTGGAGGTCGCTCATGCGGTAGTTGAACCCGACGCTGGTGTGGTCGATCTCGGACATGTCCGGCGAGCGGCCCTGGTTGCGCTCGCTGCGCAGGCGCGCGGCCATGTCGTCGCCCGCGGGGACCAGCACTCCCCCCTCCCCCGTCGTCATCTGCTTGTTCGCGTAGAAGGCGAAGGCGGCCGGGTGACCCGCCGTTCCGACGGCCCGGCCCTCGGCATCGACGGCGCCGAGCGCCTGGCAGGCGTCCTCGAGGATCGGGATCTCGTAGGCGTCGGCGATGCCCTCCAGCGCGAGCAGGTCGGCCGGGTAGCCGAAGATGTGGACGGGCAGGATCCCGGCGAGCGCGCGGTTGTCGGCCGCGGACTGCGCCGCCGCGGCGTCGATGTTCAGGGTGACCGGGTCGATGTCGCAGAAGACCGGGGTCGCGCCCTCGTAGAGCAGGCAGTTCGACGAGGCGACGAAGCTCAGCGGCGTGGTCAGGATCTCGTCGCCGGGGCCCCAGCCGAGCGCGCGGACGCCGAGGTGGAGCGCGGCCGTCCCGCTGGAGACGGCCACCGCGTCGTCCGAGCCGAGCCAGCTCGCGAACTCCTGCTCGAAGCGGTCGAGCGCCGGCCCCAGCGAGAGCCGGCCCGAGCGCAGCACCTCGAGCACGAGCTCCTCCTCGCGCTCGCCGAGCTCAGGGCGTGCGAGCGGTATCTGCTCTGTCACTCGTCTCCAGCCCGGGCCGTGGCTGGAAGGCGTACTCGAGCGAGTCGACCAGCGCCTCCCACGAGGCCTCGATGATGTTCTCGGAGACCCCGATGGAGCCCCACCCGCGCTCGCCGTCGGAGGAGTCCAGCAGCACGCGCGTGACCGCGCCGGTGCCGTGGTGCTCGTCCAGGATCCGGACCTTGTAGTTCGTCAGCTCGATGTCGGCGAGGTGCGGGTGGCGGTCGGTGATCGCCTCGCGCAGGGCCTTGTCGAGGGCGTTCACGGGGCCGTTGCCCTCGGCCGTCCTCACGTAGCGCTCGCCCTCGACCCAGACCTTGATCGTGGCCTCGGTCTGGACGCGGCCGTCCTCGCGCTTGTCGGTGATGACGCGGAAGCTCTCGAGCTTGAAGAGGTGCTCGTAGCTGCCGGTCTCGCGGCGCAGCAGCAGGTCGAAGGAGGCGTCGGCGGCCTCGTACTGGTAGCCGCGGTGCTCGCGCTCCTTCAGCGCGCGCAGCGCCCGCGCCGCCTGCTCGTCGTCGAGCTCGACCCCGGCTCGCCGGGCGCGCTCGCGGATCGTGCCCTTGCCCGACAGCTCGGAGACGACCATCTCGCGGCGGTTGCCCACCAGCTCGGGATCCATGTGCTCGAAGGTGCGCGCGTCGGCGTTGACACCGGCGATGTGCATCCCGCCCTTGTGGGCGAAGGCGTTGCGCCCGACGTAGGGCTGCTCGGGGCGCGGGGTCTGGTTCAGCAGCTCGTCGACGAAGTGGGCGATGCCGGTGAGGCGCGAGAGCTGCTCGTCGCTCACCACCTCGAACCCGAGCTTGAGCTGGAGCGACGGCAGGATCGAGGTCAGGTTGGCGTTGCCGGTCCGCTCGCCGATCCCGTTCATCGTGCCCTGCACCAGCGAGGCCCCCTCGCCCACGGCGGCAAGCGAGTTCGCCACGCCGCACTCGAGGTCGTTGTGCGTATGGATCCCGA
>DASSYK010000010.1:0-11369 GCA_035703345.1 Solirubrobacterales bacterium | reverse complement strand
GGTTCGCCACCGCCCCGGAGCGAAGCCCGGAAGCCGCGACCCTGAGCGTCCCCGGGAGCTGCCGCTTCGGCGCCTGGGAGGTGCGGGCCGAGATCCGCCCCGGGCCCGTCCGGCCGAGCGACTCCGGCGAGGCCCTGCTGGACCCCGCGTCGCTGTCGGAGACGCTGGTCGTCCGGTCGTGGCGCGAGGGGGACCGGCTGCGCCCCGTGGGCCTCGGCGGCAGCAAGTCGCTTCAGGACCTGTTCACCGACCAGAAGGTTCCGCGCTCCCTGCGCCGCGCCCTTCCGGTGGTCACCTCGGACGAGCGAATCGCGTGGATCGCCGGCGTCGCGGTCTCGGAGGAGTTCGCGGCGGCCAGCGGCGCCGAGCGGGCGGCCGTCCTCAGGGCGAGCGCGGTCGCCGCCCCCGATCCCGCCTAGACTGCCGCGCTCGTGGACGGCGATGAGCTGATCGGCGAGGTCCTGATCCCCGAGGAGGATCTGCAGCGCCGGATCAAGGAGCTCGCAGCGGAGGTGAGCGCGGACTACGAGGGGCGCACGCCCCTTCTGGTTGCGATCCTGAAGGGCGCGGTTCCGTTCCTCGCGGACCTGATGCGCAATCTCGACATTCCCTGCGAGCTCGACTTCATGGCGGTCTCCAGCTACGGCTCCTCGACCGACTCCTCGGGCGTGGTGCGGATCCTGAAGGACCTCGACGCCTCCATCTCGGGCCGCGACGTGCTGATCGTCGAGGACATCATCGATTCCGGCCTCACCCTCCACTACCTGCTCAAGAACCTGCGGGCCCGCGATCCCAGCTCGATCGAGGTCTGCGCCCTGCTCACGAAGCCCGAGCGGCGCCGTGTGGACCTGCCGATCCGCTACGTCGGATTCGAGATCCCGAACCGCTTCGCGATCGGCTACGGCCTCGACCATGCGGAGCGGTTCCGCAATCTCTCGTACGTGGCGGCCCTGCGGGAAAACCCGCAGGACGGCTGATTCAACGTTGGTACCCTCGCGTTTAGATCCGCGGACGGACTTTCCGCGTAATTATGTGGCGAGGGATCCACTTTGAGACGTTTCTTCCGCAGCGCCGCTTTTCCGATTCTGATCGTCGTCGTGCTGGCGTTCTTCGCGCAGCGCCTGATCAGCCCTGACGACAAGAAGGACGCGCCGACCTACAACGAGTTCGTCCAGCAGGTCGAGAGCGGGCAGATCGAGGAGGTCACCTTCAACACGAAGGACAACGTCCTCGACGTCAAGGAGACCGGCGGCGACGAGTACGAGACCGGCTTCCTGGACTCCGGCGACTCCCAGGTCCAGCTGCAGAACCAGCTCGAGCGCAACGACGTGCCGTTCGAGGTCAAGGGCAAGGGCGGCGGCGGGCTGCTCTCGATCCTCACCTACATCCTGCCCTTCCTCCTGTTCTTCGCGTTCTGGATCTTCCTGATGAACCAGATGCAGGGCGGGGGCTCGCGGGTGATGAGCTTCGGAAAGTCGCGGGCGAAGCGGATGTCGGTGGACGCGCCGAAGATCACCTTCCGCGACGTCGCCGGTGCCGACGAGGCGGTCCAGGAGCTCCACGAGATCAAGGAGTTCCTCGAGAACCCGAAGAGATTCCAGTCGCTCGGGGCGCGCATCCCAAAGGGCGTGCTGCTCTACGGCCCGCCCGGCACCGGCAAGACCCTGCTCGCCCGCGCGGTCGCCGGCGAGGCGGGTGTCCCCTTCTTCTCGATCTCCGGATCCGACTTCGTCGAGATGTTCGTCGGCGTCGGCGCCAGCCGCGTGCGCGACCTCTTCGAGCAGGCCAAGCAGAACTCTCCCTGCATCATCTTCATGGACGAGATCGACGCCGTCGGCCGCCACCGCGGCGCCGGCATGGGGGGCGGGCACGACGAACGCGAGCAGACCCTGAACCAGCTCCTCGTCGAGATGGACGGCTTCGAGATGAAGGACAACATCATCCTCATCGCCGCCACCAACCGCCCGGACATCCTCGACCCCGCGCTGCTGCGGCCCGGTCGCTTCGACCGCCAGGTCGTCGTGGACCGCCCCGACCGCAAGGGCCGCAAGCAGATCCTCGAGGTGCACACCCGCGGCAAGCCCCTGGCGAAGCTGATCGACCTCGACACGCTGGCCGCGCAGACCCCGGGGTTCACCGGCGCCGACCTTGCGAACCTGATCAACGAGGCCGCGCTCCTGACCGCCCGCTCGGACAAGCGCGAGATCACGATGAAGGAGCTCGAGGAGGGGATCATGCGGGTGATCGCCGGCCCCGAGAAGAAGAGCCGCGTGATGTCCGAAAAGGAGCGGCTCGTCACCGCGTACCACGAGCTCGGCCACGCGATCGTCGGCCACCTGCTCGAAAACGCGGACCCCGTGCACAAGGTCTCGATCATCAGCCGCGGCCAGGCCCTCGGCTACACGATCTCGCTGCCGTCGGAGGACAAGTTCCTGACCACGCGCGCCGAGCTCAACGACACGATGGCGATGACCCTCGGCGGCCGCGCCGCCGAGGAGATCGTCTTCTCCGAGATCACCACGGGTGCCTCGAACGACCTCGAGAAGGTCACCGAGACCGCGAAGCAGATGGTGATGCGGTTCGGGATGTCCGAGCGCCTCGGCCCCCGCGTCTTCGGCCACGACCGCGGCCAGCCCTTCCTCGGCCGCGAGTTCTCGGCCGAGCCCGACTACTCCGATGAGGTCGCGCGCGAGATCGACGACGAGATCCGCCGCATCGTCGAGGAGGCCCACCAGACGGCCCGCGAGATCCTCACCGACAAGCGCGAGCAACTCGACCGGATCTCCAAGATCCTGCTCGAGCGCGAGACGATCGAGGCCGAGGAGTTCGTCGCCCTGCTCGACGGCAAGCCGGTGGAAGAGGTCTTCCCGCCCGAAGAGGAGGCCGAGGAGCCCGAGGCCGAGGCGGAGACCGAGAAGTCGTCGGCGCGGACAGGGTCGCGGCCGCGGGTGCAGCCCAAGCCCGGGCTCGCGGGTGGCGGCGCCGCCGAGATGCGCGGCGACTCCGACCGCTAGGGCGTCGGGACGGGCCGCTCGGCGGGCGGGTCCTGTCCCCGCGGTGCCCCCGCCTGCGGGCGACGGTGTCGTCCTCGGCGGGGCCCCCCGCGGGGCCACCCGCCCGACAAGCGGCTGAGCCGCCGACCACCGGGTCGATCCGGCGCGCCACCGGCCGGCACCGCACCGAGGGATACTTGCGGCGTGAAGCTCATGGGGGTCGTCAATGTGACTCCGGACTCCTTCTCTGACGGGGGCGAGTTCCTGGATCCGGGGCGGGCCGTCGCGCATGGGCGGGAGCTGGCCGGCGAGGGCGCGGAGATCCTTGATGTCGGCGGCGAGTCGACTCGGCCGGGGGCGGCGGCCGTCGGGGCCGAGGAGGAGCTGGCGCGGGTGGGGCCCGTCGTCGAAGCCCTCGCTGCGGAACCCGGCGTGGCCGTCTCGATCGACACGTCGAAGGCGTCGGTCGCCGCTGCGGCTCTGGATCTCGGCGCGGCGATCGTCAACGACGTGACCGCGTTGCGCGGCGACCCGGAGATGGGCGCGCTCTGCGCCAGGCGGGGCTGCGGGCTGGTCCTGATGCACATGCTCGGCGACCCGCGGACGATGCAGGACGACCCGCGCTACGACGACGTCGTCGAGGACGTGCGCGCGTTCCTGGACGGACGCATCGAGGCCGCGGTCTCCGCCGGCGTCGACGAGGGGCGGATCTGGGTCGATCCGGGCATCGGCTTCGGCAAGACCGTGGCCCACAACCTGGAGCTCACCCGCCGCCTCGGCGAGCTGCGCGAGCTCGGCAGGCCGATCGTCTACGGCAGCTCGCGCAAGAGCTTCATCGGCAAGCTCACCGGGGCTCCCGTTGAGAGCCGCCTCGGCGGCACGATCGCCTCGAACGTGATCGCGTACGCCAACGGCGCCGAGGTCTTGCGAGTGCACGACGTCGCGCCCTTGCGCGAAGCGCTCACGGTGGCCGAGGCGATCCTCGATCCCGCCCGGGCGGACGCGCTCGAGGACCGGCCGCCGGCCTGACGCCCTGGTCGTTCGGCTGGTCGGCCCGCCGTGGTCACGCTCCGCCCGCTCAGCGCGGCCCGCTCACCCGCCGTAACCGGGTGTCCGCCCGCGCAACTCGATCCAGGTGGCGGCGGCGATCGCCAGCGGCCGACCCGATTCGCCGAGCACGGCCGAGGCCGATTGCAGCTTGCGCCCTTCGCGCTTGAGCGGCCAGCCGATCGCGACGACGGTCTCCCCGGCGGGGACCGGCCGCAGGAGCTGCGCCGTCAGGCGGCCGAGGACGGTGAGGCCCAAGCCGGGGACCAGCATTCCGGCGAGCCCGCTGGGGCAGTCGAGGGCCGACCAGACCAGCTCCCGCGGCACCTCGTCGCCTGCCGTGCCCGGCGTCTCCCACGTGGATGCGAGCAGCTCGTCCTCCCGTCCCGGCACCGGCCCACAGACGATCCGGAGCCCGTCGCCGGGCTCGCGCTCCGGCCCGCAGACGAAGCAGGTGGGGAAGGGGTGCCGGTGGTGGAGCGGCGAGGACTCGCGCGCGCGTGCCGCGGCATCGATCCCGACCGGATCGGGGAGGTCGAGCTCGGGGGGCGGCGCCGCGCGGCCCTGGGCAACGACGGTCTCCCCGCTGCGGAGCTCCACGCTCGCGGGGGCCCGCTCCACCGCGAGCGGCACGCTGAGGGGAGGCGGCACCCGCAACGTCACCTCCGCCGCCTCGGCGCCGTCGAGGAAGGCCGCCGCCAGCCCGCACGTGTAGCCGCCGTTGGCGCTGTCCGGGGGTCCCCTGAACCGGCGGTCGATCGTCACCTGGTCGGCCACGGGCCCATCTTCTCAGCCCGCAAGCGCTACGTTGGCGGCATGGAAAGCCACGGCTCCCCTGAGTCGACCGTCGAAGTCGAGCTGCGGGGGCTCTCCATATACACGCACCACGGCGTCACGGACGCCGAGCAGGAGGTCGGGCAGCGGCTCGAGTTCGACCTCGCCTTCGACGTCCCCGACTGCGACGCCGTCCTCACGGACCGCCTCGAGGACACGGTCGACTACGCGGAGGTCTGCGACATCGTGGCCCTGGCCGCCACCGAGCGCAGCTACCGGACACTCGAGCGCCTCTGCCAGGTGGTGGCAGAGCGCCTGATGGAGCGCTTCGACTGCGAGAGCATCCGCGTGCGGGCCGCGAAGCCGGAGCCCCCGGTCCACTACCGGGTGGACGAGGCGGGTGTGGAGGTGACGCTGGAACGCGCCACCGAGCGCGAGCAAGGGGACGAGGGGGAGGGCGTCTGAGCGACGCCGCGCAGGGCCGGGTCGGATACATCGGCCTCGGCTCGAACATCGGCGAACGCGAGGATCATCTCCGCCGCGCGGTCGCCGATCTCGGCGAGCACGGCGTCGCCGTCGAGGCCGTCTCGTCCCTCTACGAGACGGAGCCGGTCGGGGAGATCCTCGACCAGCCCGACTTCCTGAACGCGGCGGCGCGGGTCAGGACGGAGCTCGAGCCCGAGGCGCTGCTCGACGTCTGCAAGGCGATCGAGGTCGAGCACGGCCGCGCCTTCGCCGGGCCGCGCCACGGGCCGCGGCCGATCGACCTGGACCTCCTCCTGCTGGGGGACCTGGAGCTGCGAACGGAGCGCCTGACCCTGCCGCACCCGGGGGTGGGCTCGCGCCGCTTCGTGCTGATGCCGCTGCTCGAGCTCGACCCCGAGCTGGCGCTGCCCGACGGGACGAGGCTGCAGGACGCGCTCGACGGCCTCGGCGAGGGTCAGCGCTCCGTCTTGCTCGCCAGGTGGTAGCGGTTGCAGAAGTCGCAGCGGTAGTAGGTCATCCCGAGCCGCTTGGCCTCGTCGGCGGCGACCCACTTGCTGTCATAGGCCGTCTTCGGCTTGCCGTCGGCGCGGAAGTGGCTGGGGACGATGCGCGAGCCCATGCCGACGAGCGTAGAGCGTGGCTGCACCGGCGGATCAGGCGCGGAATCCCGCCAGCCACTCCGGCGGGAAGACTGGCGGGGTGCGCCCCGGGAAGTCGGGCACCGCTCGCATCGCGAGCTCGCCGGCGGGCCGCATCTCGAGCGCCGGCCGCAGGTCCTCGAGGCTCATCAGCAGCCGCAGGCTGGTCGCGATCTGGAGGTCGGCGGCGTTGAGCTGCTCGCCCCCGATCACCCCCTCGGCGATCCAGGCGTCGATGCGGTCCAGGTCGGACGGGAGCATCGCGAGGTCCTCTCGCACCTGCTCGTCGGTGGCGCCGTTGAACTTCGCCGAGAGAGCGACGATCGGCGCGGCGGTCCTGACCGCGAGGCCGATCGGGACGCCCAGGCGCGCGCCCTCCGAGTAGGTCGCGAGCGGGGCGCGGTTGCGCTTCAGCGCCCACCACACCAGGCGCCGCGGCTTGGGCTGGAAGACCTCGTCCCCCCAGCGCTCGGCCGCCTCGACCTCGGCCCGGGCCGCCGGGTCGGCGGGGAGGAGCGGCGGCTCCGGCCGCATCCGGTCGAGCTCGCGGGCGATCTCCCGCGATCCCTGTACGCGGCGGCCATCGATCTTCAGCGCGGGCACCGTGATGCCGTCGAAGCGCATGGCCTTGAGGACGCCCTTCGAGATGACGGGCATCAGGTCGACCCGCTTGTACGGGATCCCCTTGCGCTCCAGCATCAGCCTCGCGGTCAGCGAGGGGTGCGAGCCGGGGATCACGTAGAGCTTTGCCTCCCCCATCTGCATGCCGAGTCTATGGGAGGGACCGACCGGCGCGCCGCGACGCGCTGCCGGATAATCGACCGATGCTGCTCGCGGTCGACGTCGGTAACACGCAGACTCACCTCGGCGCCTTCGACGGCGGCGAGCTGGCCCACGACTGGCGCCTGGCGACCGACCCCCACGCCACGTCCGACCAGCTCGCGATCCGGCTCGCCGGGCTGCTCGACCTCGAGGGGCTCACGTTCGACTCCCTCGACGGCGCGATCGTCTCGACGGTGGTGCCCCAGCTCGGCCCGGAGTACGAGCGCCTCTGCGACCGCCACCTCGGCGAGCGCGGTCTCATGGTCGGACCGCAGATCAAGACGGGGATGCCGATCCTCGTCGACAACCCGCACGAGCTCGGCGCCGACCGCCTGGTCAACGCGGTCGCGGCCCACGACCAGGTCAGAGGCGCGTGCGTCAGCGTCGACTTCGGCACCTCCACCAACTTCGACGTCGTCTCCGGCGCGGGCGAGTACCTCGGCGGCGTCATCGGGCCGGGCGTGGAGATCTCCCTCGAGGCGCTCACGGCCAGGACCGCGAAGCTCCCCCGGATCGACATCTCCAGCCCGCGCTCCGCGATCGGCAAGCACACGACCGCCGCGATCCAGTCCGGCTTCGCCTACGGCTTCGCCGGCCTCGTCGACGGCATCAACCGGCGTCTCGCCGCGGAGCTGGGGGAGAAGGCCCGCTTCATCGCGACGGGTGGACTCGCCCCGACGATCGCCCCCCACTGCGACACGATCGACGACGTCGACCCGCTGCTGACGCTGCGAGGGCTGCGACTGATCCACGAGCTGAACAGCTAGCCGCCACTACCTTGTCGGTGATGGCCCAGCCGCCGCTGACATCCCCTTTCCGCATCGGCGACGTCGAGATCGCCAACCGCGTGCTGCTCGCCCCGCTCGCCGGTATCGGCAACTGGTTCGTCCGGCTACAGGCCCGCCGCCACGGTGCCGGACTCGCGGTCTCGGAGATGGTCTCCAGCTTCGGCCTGCACCATCGCAACGAGCGCACCATGCGCGAGCTCCTGCGCCTGCATCCCGACGAGCATCCCGTCGCGATCCAGCTCTTCGGGCAGGACCCGGAGGTGATGCGCTCGGCCGCCGCGACCGCGGCCGATGCGGGCGCGGCCATCATCGACATCAACATGGGCTGCCCCGTGCGCAAGGTCTGCAAGACCGGCGCAGGCGCCTCGCTGCTGGGCGACCACGACCTGGCGCTCGAGATCGCGCGCGGCGCCATCGAGGGCGGCGGCGTGCCCGTGACCGTGAAGCTGCGCTCGGGGATGAAGCCCGGCGACCGCTCCGGGTTCGACCTCGCGGTCCGCCTCGTCGAGGAGGAGGGAGTCGCGGCGATCGGGTTCCACCCGCGACCCGCGGCCATCCACCACAAGGGCGATCCGGACTACGCCCTCGCGCGCGAGTTGGCCGGCCGCATCGACGTCCCGACGATCATCAGCGGCGGGCTCGACACCGCCGCGGCGGCCCGGCACGCCTACGAGGCGTCCGGCGCCGACGCGGTGATGATCGCGCGCGGCTCCCTCGGCAACCCCTGGATCTTCGAGGAGCTGGTCGGCCGCCGGAGCAAGCCCGCGAGCCGCGAGGAGATCGTGGCCGAGCTGCTCTGGGTGATCGACAGGGCCGAGGAGCACATGGGGGCCGAGCGGGCGGCTCGCTACCTGCGGAAGTTCTACCCCTGGTACCTCGAGCGGCTCGACGCCGGCAAGGAGGCCCGGACGGCCTTCCAGGCGACCGACGACCTCGACGAGGCGCGCGCCCTCGCCGAGCGCCTGCGCTCCCCGGCCGGCGGTGCTCTCGCAACAGCCGCAGTGAGGTTCTAGAGTCTCGGCGCCAGGGCAAAGGGACCGAGGGGAACCCGGCCGAGACTCGGATGACAGGAGAAGTGATGACGAAGGCGACTCTCACGCGGGCCTCGACGCTTGCGCTCGCAGCGGCGCTCGCGCTCGCGGCGCTCGCATCGCCGGCCGCGGCGAAGACCAAGACGAAGACCGTCGCCAGGTGCGTGCCCTCCGGTGTGACGCTGGCGGAGACCGAGCGCTCGTTCAGCACGCTCACGCTGTCGCTCGGCAAGCTCCCCAAGGGAGCGACGATCGTCGACGTGAACCCGGCGGTGCGCATCACGCAGAACGATGCCTACACCCAGGTCCTGTTCGCGTCGCCGGGCGGCAAGCTGTCGATGCTCGCCAACGGGGACTCGCATACCTCGACCGGCGACGACTTCGGCACCGGGCCGGGGTGCTCGGGTGAGCTGGCGAGCTTCGACGACGAGGCCGCCACGCCGTTCGCGGGCAGCACCGGGCCCTTCGTCGGAGGCCGGCAGCCGCTGTCGCCGCTCGCGGCCCTCGACGGCGGCTCGGCCGCTGGGAACTTCCGCTTCTTCATCTCGGACATGGACCCCTCCGCAGGCACCGTCGGGGTCGTCGACGCCGTCGGCGCCACGGTCACCTACCGCTACAAGGTCAAGAAGAAGAAGAAGAAGGAGCAGGGCAGGAAGAGCGCGGCGTCCGTGTCGGCCAAGAAGGGCAAGAAGGTCAACCGCACCGGCAGCAAGGACGTCTGCCTGAACACCGCGCTGCCGGTCAACAACGGGCCCAACGATCCGCCCACGAGCGACCGGGGGACCCTGGGGGCCGTCCCGCTCGCCACCGGGAAGATCCCGCAGGACGCCAAGGTCACGGACGTGGACGCGCGGGTTCGGCTCACGCACACCTACGAGGGGGACATCGAGTTCTGGCTGTCCTCCCCGAACGGCACGCTGACGCCGCTATGGATCGGTGCGAGCGAGAGCGAGAGCGATTTCGGCTCCGGTGCCGCCGACTGCACGGGGACGCCGACGGCGTTCGACGACGAGGCGGCGACCTCGATCATCGGCGCCCCGGCGCCGCTGGCGGGGGTGTTCAAACCGATCCTGCCTCTGTCGGGGTTCGACAAGGGGCCCGCCGGTGGCACCTGGACGCTCTACGTCGCCGATCACTGGACCGGCGACCTCGGGGTCCTCAACGCCGTCGGGCTGAACATCGACTACCGCTACCAGGTCGACAAGAAGGCCACGAAGAAGAAGTAGGGACGAGGGCATGACGCTGACGCCGCGGGTGAGCGCCTGGCGCGACCGCGGCGTCAGCGAGCCGGCCTGCGGCCGTCGCGTGCACGTCTTCCACCGCGACGGCCGCCGGCCGGTCCTCCTCCTCCTGCACGGCTTCCCTTCGAGCTCCTTCGATTGGCGGCCCATGCTCGAGGCGGAGCGCGAGCACGCGGTGCTCGCATTCGACTGCCTCGGCTTCGGGCTGTCGGAGAAGCCCGCACGCCACGACTACTCGCTGGCCGAGCAGGCGGACATCGCGGAGGAGCTGATCGCGACCCACCACGCGGGCGACCCAGTCTTCGCGGTGGGGCACGACATGGGGACATCGGTGGCGACGGAGCTGATGGCGCGCGACCTCGAGGGCGGCCTCGACATGGAGCTGCGGGGCGCGCTGCTCTTCAACGGCTCGATGATCCAGGGCGCTGCGAGCCCGACGATCGCTCAGCGGATGCTCCGCGGCCGCGCCGGCGCGCTCTTCGCGCGGCTCTCCAGCGAGCGTTTCTTCCGCCAGCAGTTCGGCTCGATCTTCTCGGACGCGCACCCGCTCAGCGACGAGGAGGCCGCCGACCAGTGGTGTCTGATCGCGCACGACGGCGGCCGGCGGCTCGGCCACCGGCTGATCTCCTACATGGACGAGCGGGAGGCGAAGGCCGAACGCTGGCACGGGGCGCTGCGCGACTGGCCCAAGCCGCTGCATCTCGCCTGGGGGAAGCAGGACCCGGTCGCGACCCTGCGTGTGCTCGATGCGGTGCGGGCCCTGCGGCCGCAGGCCCCGCTCACCTGCCTGGATGAGCTCGGGCACTACCCGCAGATCGAAGACCCGGCTGCGATCGCGGCCGTCCTGAGGGGCGCGCTCGACGCAGAGTGACCGGTTGGGGACAGGGGCTATAATGCCGCGCTTCGCCCGGGTCGTCGTGCGTTCCGAACGGCGGCGCGGGCTCATTTTTCGCCAAATACCAGGGAATTTCCCGCCAAGCGAGGAAGAGGTAGGAGTTGCGCGAGACACTGATCACCGAGGAGGGACTGGAGAAGCTCAAGCGGGAGCTCGCCTACCTCGAGAACGACAAGCGGCGCGAGGTCGCGGATCGCATCAAGGAGGCCCGCGAGTTCGGAGACATCGCGGAGAACGCCGAGTACGACGACGCCAAGAACGAGCAGGCGATGCTGGAGCAGCGCATCATCCAGCTCCAGGACCGGCTGCGCCGCTCGACCCTGATCGACGAGAAGCACCTCGACACCGACCAGGTGACGGTCGGGGCCACCGTCCACGTCAAGGACCAGAAGTCGGGCAAGTCGCAGAAGTTCAAGCTGGTCGGCGCGGCCGAGGCGAACCCCGCGGAGGAGAAACTCTCCAACGAGTCCCCGATCGGCAAGGCGCTGATCGGCGCGAAGAAGAACGACGTGGTCACGGTCGAGACGCCTCGGGGGCCCAAGAAGAAGCTGAAGGTCACGAAGATCGAGGCTGCCTAGGCGTGGGTGGGGCGGGCGGCCCCGGGGGCCGTCCCGAGCAGCCAAGCCACGCCAAGCCCTACTCGGGCCGGCCCCC
>DASSYK010000139.1:0-17430 GCA_035703345.1 Solirubrobacterales bacterium | reverse complement strand
GGCTCGCACTGTCAATGGAACGGCGCCGAATACACCACCCCTCGGGAGGTCGAGTCAAGGTTGGGGAAAGAAGTGCGTGAGGGTTAAGAAGAAGAAGAAGAAGAAGTCACTCCCGCAGCCCGGCGGCTACGAGGGCCTCATCCGGGCTCGCGTACATCTGCATCCGGACCTCCTGTCCATTCTCGAGCGTCCACACCTGGCCGAGGCGCATCTCGACGGGAACCCCGGTGGCCTTGGAGCGCCCCCGCTGACGAACGAGGACGACAACCTGCTCCCCGGCGTCGACGTAGTCCTCGACCTCGACCTCCCAGTCATCCCATGCCTCGGCCCACTCGGCGTTGAATCTCCTCGCACCCTCGATCCCTGGGTAGGTCTGCTGCTCAGGCCAGCCGCGGAAGGTCGACATGTCCCAGACGAAGTCGGAATGGGCGTTCTCCCCCCGGAACAACTCTCCGGTGGTGAACCAGTGCTCGTAGCCGCGCCGGATGATCTCGACGTTCTCCCGCGACATCGCCCACGCAGTATCGCGCGGGGAGGACCCCGCCCGAGCTACAGGGGCCCAAGCTCGATCAAGGTGACGTTCGACCCCTACCGACACCCGATGCCGGGGGCCGAGACGGAGGCTGCGAGCCTCCCCGACGCCTATCTCGAAGCCCAGCGAGAAACCGCCGGCGAGCGCGCTCGCGCTGCCGCTCCCGCGTCGGGCTAGGCCACCAGTGCTGTAAACCCATGGGTTCCCATCGCCTCTACCCAAGGAGCGCCGCAGGGCGTCAAATGGGTACGGATGAACGATGTCTGCGGTAGTCAGGTGCTGACCACCCGCCGGCAGAGGCGCGTGCGGGACCCATCACTCGGGCCCTGCATTACCCCTCCTCGCCGCGGGATACTGCGCGGGCGATGTCGGAGCAGAACGTGGAGATCGTGCGCCGGATGATCGATGCCTACAACCGTCGAGACCGGACAGCGTGGTTTGCCTTCATGGACCCGGAGATCGAGACGTGGCCCGTCGAGACGTGGCCCGAATCCGGGCCGTTCAAGGGCGTCGACGTCTCGTGGGACTTCTATGCGCAATCCGATGAGGCATGGAAGGAATCCGGCGCCTACGAGATCGTCGAGCAGATCGACGCGGGCGACGCTGTCTTTGTCTGCGTTCGACGGGATGTCCGAGGCAAGGAAAGCGCCGCGGAGATCGAGTTCAGGCTCTACCAGGTCGCCAGCTTCAGAAACGGCAAGCTGATCCGCTCTCGATGGTTCCTCGACCGGGACAGGGCCCTCGAAGCCGCCGGGCTGTCGGAGTAGAGTCGGGCAACAACTCAAATTTATCCGGAGAGGAGTCCGCCATGTACGCACGGATAGCGACCTTCGAGGGCGAGCCAGACCGCGCTGACCAGGCGGTCGAGGCGGCACGTGGCCAAGTCGAATCCGATTGGGAGTCGCCGCCCGAGGGGCTGGAGGCCGCCAAGGAGATGTGGATGCTCGTCGACCGTGAGGGAGGAAAAGGTCTTGGCATCACGCTGTACGAGACGGAGGAAGATCTACGCCGTGGCGACGAGGCACTGAACGCGATGTCGCCCGCCGCTGCCGAGGCCGGTGGACGCCGGACAGACGTCAGCGTCTACGAGGTCGCTCTGCGTAAGCAACGCGACTAGCTTCGGCTGACGCGCTCGGCGGCCGGCCGAAGCGGAAGCGCACCGCCTGACCAAGCCGGTATCAGACCACGAGCACGTCGTCGAGGTACGGCTAGAGGCCCGAACCGTCGTCGTAGGGGCTGCCCGGCACGCCGCCCAGCGCGAGCAGCCGGATGCCCTCGGGGCCCGGGACGATCTTCCGGGTGACGGTGGGGCCGACGCGGACGACGTGCTCGGGGTCGAGCTCGTAGGGCTCTCCGTCCGCGATCAGCGTCCCGGACCCGCGCAGCACCACGTAGACCTCCTCCTGGCCGAGCTGGCCCGGCCGCTTGGCGAACATCTTGCCGCCGGCGCCCTCGGCGGAGTGGTCGTGCTCGGGGTAGTCCTCGGCGCCCGGCTCGAGCTCCTGGATCGACATCCCGAAGGCGCTGACGCCGAGGTCGGCGCCCGCCCGGCGGAAGGTGATCCCCTCGAAGAAGCCGGTGATCGAGTCGAGCTCGTCGATCCGCTTGCGCGACAGGTCGGTCATCGCTTCCAACCCTACCCGCGCCCCGGGGGCCGCACACCAGCGCGCATCCTGGCTGCATAGCCAGTTAGGATGCTGGACGTGCGCTACCTGATCACAGGCGGCTCGGGCTACATCGGCGGCAGGCTCATCGACGAGCTCTCCGCCCGCGAGGAGACCGAGCTGATCGTGATCATCGACGTCAACCCGCCGAAGCGCCAGTGGCCGAAGACGCAGTTCGTCAAGGGCGACGTCCGCGACCGCGCGACCACCCGCGAGCTGCTGAAGCGCCACGAGATCGACGCGCTGGTCCACCTGGCGTTCATCCTCAACCCGATCCGGGACGAGGGGCTGATGTACGACGTGGACGTCAACGGGACCCATGCGACTCTCTGGGCGGCGGACGAAGCGGGGATCGAGCACGTGCTCGTCACGTCCTCCGGGACCGCGTACGGCGCCTTCCCCGACAACCCGAAGCCGATCGCCGAGGACTGGCCGGTCCGCGGCGTGCCCGACTTCTCCTACGCCCGCGACAAGACCGAGGCCGACCGCGCCTGCCAGGTCTGGGCCGCGGACCACCCCGACGCCGTGATGACGATCGTGCGGCCCAGCATCGTCTTCGGCCCCAACGTCGACAACTACATCGCGCGCAGTTTCGGCGGCGCGCCGTTCTTCCCCGTGCTCGACGGGCACGACGAGGAGTTCCAGCTCGTCCACGAGGACGACGTGGTCTCGGCGCTGATCGGCCTGCTCGACGCGAAGGCGCCCGGCGCCTTCAACCTCGCGGGGGACGGGACGATGACCTGGAAGCAGGCCGCCGAGATGATCGGCATGAAGACACGGACGATGTCGCTGAAGGCGATGAAGCGCCTCAACGGCACCCTCTGGCGGCTGCACGTGCCGCGCACCGAGGCGCCCCCGGGCAACCTCGACTTCATCCGCTACCCGTGGGTGATGTCGACCGAGAAGCTGAAGTCGACGATCGGCTGGCAGCCGCGCTTCGACACCCTCGAGACGTTCAAGCTGACGATGCGCACCCGCGGGCTGCTCGAGCCCGAGCCGTCGGTCGCCGCGCCCGGCGCGCCGGTCGCCTAGCCCCAAGACCGCTGCTAACTTTCGCCGCTCCCCGGGCGTATAGCTCAGTTGGGAGAGCGCCGCCTCGACAAGGCGGAGGTCACTGGTTCGAGCCCAGTTACGCCCATCACGCAGCCCGGGGAGGCTGGGGAGGGACATGAGGCGCAGCGAGAAGCGCAGGGCCTCTCGGGGCGGGGGAGGGCTACGAGTAGCTGTCCCAGTAGGTGAGCTCGGGCAGCGGGTCGTAGGCCGACCCGCCGCGGTACCAGCCGGGCGCCGACCAGCGCTCGAAGTGCAGGTGGCAGCCGGTGGAGGATCCGGTCGATCCCACCTTGCCGATGCCCTGCCCGGCGCGGATCTCGGTCCCGAAGGGGGCCCAGGACGGCTTCTTCATGTGCATGAAGACGTAGTCGGTCCCGGAGATGATCCCGTGCAGGACGAGGTAGTAGCCCGCGCCGCTCGCCTGGTAGGCCGTGGTCGTGACCTGGGAGAGCTCGGGCGCGACCAGCTTCAGGCCGCACGCCGCGGCGACGTCCTGGCCCTGGTGGATATGGCCCGCGCGGGGGGCGCCGAAGCGCGAGCCCGCGCCGCCGAAGCTGTGGGGGCCGGGGACGGGGAAGGCCCGGTTGCGCATGTCGAAGGGGCCGGTCACCCCGCCGCTGATCTGGGCCCCGGTGCCGCCGGCGTCGGCGACCTTGAAGCGGTAGATCCCGTCGGGGACGGCCGCGCTGGTGGTCCAGCCGTCCCAGCTCACCTGCTGTGTGCCGGGCCCGCTGAATGCCAGGCTGAAGGAGCGCACCGGGCCGGCCGTGTCGCTGATCACGTCGACCCGCGCGGTGCCGGCCTTGCTCGCCGTGACGTCCGCGACGGCCCAGACCAGGCCTGAGACGAAGTAGGTGCCCACCGGCTTGGGCTGCTTGCGGCGCTTGGCCGCGAGCTTGGTGATCCGCTGCGCGTCCTTGCGGGTGACCTTGCCGTCGACGGGCCAGCCCTGCCTGCGCTCGAGCTTCTTCACGTTCTTGCGGGTGGTGGGGCCGAAGACGCCGTCGGCGCCGGTGGGGATGCCGAGCGCCGTCAGTGCCCGCTGGAGCGCGCGCACGTCCGTGCCCTTGCTGCCGGTCTTGAGCAGGCGCGAGCCGAAGGGCTGCTTGGCCGCGGCGTCGTCCGGCGCCGCGGCGACCGTGAGCAGGCAGGTGGCGGCGAGCAGGGCGAGCGCGGCGCGGGCGAAGCGCGATCGCAGCGTGTTTCCCCCTGCTCCCATCAGAGGAGTGTCCTCCGGCCGCCGGGCGATGCTGGGAGAGCGCTTGCGCTCACGGCACCGGCACCGCCTTGACCTTGGCCGAGCCCGTCGCGATTCGTGCCGTCAGGGCGAGCGCCGACAAGGCGGCCACGGCGGCGCCGAGCAGGCGGTTCTGTCGCATCCATTGACCTCTCTCTTTGTTTCGCGCTTCCGGGGTTAGCTGTCGGGCTCACGCATAAGAGAGTCGCGTTACGCAGGAAATCCTGCGATTCGCCCCTGGGACTGGGTCCCCCGGCCGCCGGCGCCTCGGCTGGAGACGGCGGTTCAGCTAGGTCTGTTGTGAGAGAAAACTAACAAGTCTCCTGGAAGTTGTCGCAACTGGGGACCGCGGGCACCGCGCGGAGGCGAGGGCGCGCCGCGGCTAGCATCCGGCGCCTGATGCCCGACTCGTCGATCAAGGTGGAGCTGCCCGACGGCTCCGAGCTCGAGCTGGATCAGGGGGCCACCGGCGCCGACGCCGCGGCCGCGATCGGCTCAGGCCTCGCGCGGGCGGCGCTCGCGATCAAGGCCGATGGCGAGCTCCGCGATCTCTCCGCGCCGCTCGGCGGCGGCGAGAAGGTCGAGATCGTCACGGACAGGAGCCCGGAGGCGCTCTGGCTGGTCCGCCACGACGCCGCCCACGTGATGGCGGAGGCGGTGCTCGAGCTCTGGCCCCAGGCGAAGATCTCGATCGGCCCCCCGATCGCGGACGGCTTCTACTACGACATCGACTTCGGCGAGGGGGACCGCCCCGGCGAGGAGGACCTGGAGCGGATCGAGGCGAAGATGCGCGAGCACATCGCCGCCGACGAGCCCTTCGAGCGCCGCGAGCTCCCCACCGACGAGGCGATCGAGCACTTCCGCGCCGAGGGCCAGGACTACAAGGTGGAGCTGATCTCCGACCTCGTCAGCGACGAGGGCGCCGAGACCGTCTCGCTCTACCGCAACGGGCCCTTCGAGGACCTCTGCCGCGGCCCGCACGCCCCCTCCACGGGCCGCATCGGCGCCTTCAAGCTCACCTCCCTGGCGGGCGCCTACTGGCGCGGCGACGAGAACCGCCAGATGCTGACCCGGATCTACGGCACGGCCTTCCTCGACCAGAAGAGCCTCGACGCGCACCTCGAGCAGATCGAGCAGGCCAAGCAGCGCGACCACCGGCGCCTCGGCCCGGAGCTGAACGTGTTCACACTGCGCCCCGAGGCGCCGGGGATGCCGTTCTGGCTGCCCGACGGATCGGTCCTGCTCGAGCTCGTCGGCGGCGAGGTCCGCGAGCAGCTGCGGAAGCGCGGCTACGAGGAGATCAGGACCCCGGAGGTGCTCGACGAAAAGCTCTGGCACCAGTCGGGTCACTGGGACAACTACGTCGAGAACATGTACTTCACCGAGGCCGAGGGGCGGCGATTCGCGCTGAAGCCGATGAACTGCCCCGGCGCCTGCCTCGTGTTCGGCGCGACCCGCCACTCCTACCGCGAGCTCCCTCTGCGCCTCGCCGAGTTCGGCAAGGTCTTCCGCAACGAGCGCGAGGGCGTCCTCCACGGGCTGCTGAGGGTCCGCTCCTTCACCCAGGACGACGCGCACGTCTACTGCGAGGACGACGAGGACCAGATCGCGGCCGAGGTGATCGACATCTGCGACGCGATCGACGAGCTCTACTCGCGCTTCGGCTTCGAGGACGTGCGAGTCGAGCTCTCCACCCGCCCGGAGAAGTCGATCGGCACCCACGAGCAGTGGGAGCGCGCCGAGGCGGCGCTGAAGCGGGCGCTCGACAAGCAGGGCCGCGAGTACCAGCTCAACCCCGGCGATGGCGCCTTCTACGGCCCGAAGATCGACTTCCACGTCACCGACGCGCTCGGGCGCTCGTGGCAATGCGGCACCTGCCAGCTCGACTTCTTCATGCCCGAGCGCTTCGGGCTCAGCTACACGGGCGCCGACAACGCCGAGCACACGCCTGTGATGATCCACCGGGCGCTGCTCGGCTCGATGGAGCGCTTCGTCGGGATCCTGATCGAGCACCACGCCGGCCGTTTCCCGCTCTGGCTCGCGCCGGTCCAGGCGCTGGTCCTGCCCGTCGCCGACAGGCACAACGGCTACGCGCGCGAGATCGAGGCCGAGCTCGCCGCGGCCGGCCTGCGCGCGCGCGTCGACGAGCGCTCTGAATCGGTCGGCCGCAAGATCCGCGACGCCGAGCTCTCGAAGGCCCCGTACATGCTGGTTGTCGGCGACCGCGAGCAGGAGGCGCGCACGGCGTCCGTGCGCCACCACGGCGCTGGGGACCTGGGCGCGATGCAGGTCGGCGAGCTGATCGAGCGCCTTCAGGGCGAGGTCGCCTCGGCGTAGGCCTGGGGCTCTATACTGGCCGCCAATGCCGGGCACCCACACCACGACGCGCCGCTCCTGAGCGCCCCGTGCCCGCTTCCCCGATCCACTCTCACCCATCCGCTTTTTGAGCAACACGATGCGTAGCTAGTGGCGGTCTCACGCTTCGACCGCCGCCCGCCTGAGCGCGACCAGACTCGTGTCAACGAGCGCATCCGCGTGCCCGAGGTGCGCCTGATCGACGAGCACGGCGAGCAGCTCGGCATCAAGCCCACCCCGGAGGCCCTCGAATACGCCCGCGAGCGCGACCTCGACCTCGTCGAGGTGGCCGCCGGCTCCAAGCCGCCGGTCTGCCGCGTGCTCGACTACTCGAAGTACAAGTACGAGCAGGAGCAGAAGGCCAAGGCGGCCCGCAAGCACCAGACGCAGGTGAACGTGCGCGAGATCAAGCTGCGCCCGAAGATCGCGACCCACGACTACGAGACCAAGAAGGGCCACGTCGAGCGCTTCCTCAAGCAGCACGACAAGGTCAAGGTGACGATCATGTTCCGCGGCCGCGAGGCCACTCACCCCGAGCGCGGCCGGATGCTGCTCGACCGCCTCTTCCAGGACGTCTCGGACATCGCCACCGTCGAGCAGGAGCCCCTCCAGGAGGGGCGCAACATGCACATGCTGCTCGCGCCGGCCCGCAACGCGGGCGGCGCCGACCAGGCCGAAGCCACCGCGGGCTGAGCCGCATCCGGCCGGCCGGGCTGCGGTCGGCGACTCTGCTTCAATAGACGGCCGCTATGCCGAAGATGAAGACCCATTCGGGCTCCAAGAAGCGCTTCAAGACGACCGCCACGGGCAAGCTCCGGGGCAGGCACGCCAACGCGAGCCACATCCTCGAGAAGAAGTCCCCGAAGCGGAAGCGGAACCTCGGCCGCCCGGCCGAGATCGCCAAGTCGGACGAGAAGCGGATCAAGGGCCTGCTCGGCGGGAGGGCGCGCTAGATGCCTCGCGCCACGAACGCCGTCGCACGCCGCAAGCGCCGCAAGAAGGTGCTCGACAAGGCCAAGGGCTACTACGGCCGCAAGCACTCGAGCTACCGCTTCGCGAACGAGCAGGTCATGCGCTCGGAGGCGTACGCCTACCGCGACAGGCGGACGCGCAAGCGCGACTTTCGCCGCCTCTGGATCACCCGGATCAACGCCGCCGCCAGGCAGGAGGGCATGAGCTACTCCCAGCTCATCCACGGCCTCGGCGAGGCCGGCGTCGAGGTCAACCGCAAGATGCTCGCCGACATCGCCGTCAACGACCCCGACGGCTTCCGCCGATTCGTGGAGCTCGCCCGGGAGGGCGCCGCGGCCTGAGCCGAGGCGCCGACGAGCTTCATCTCCCCGGGCGGTCCGCACAGCGGCACCGCCCTTTTTCGTTCTGGAGACCGATTGATCACAAGCCCGCACAACGAGAAGCTGAAGCTGGTCCGCCGCCTCGGCCGGCGGCGCTCGCGCGAGGCCGACGGCCTCTTCGTGGGCGAGGGGGAGGACCTGCTCGCCGCGGCGCGGGCCGCGGGCTCGGAGCCCGTGGAGCTGCTGACCGCCGCGGGCGAGGGGCTGGGCGGAACCGAGGTCGAGCCGGCGCTGCTGGACCGGTTCGCGTCGCTCAGCTCGGGGACGCGCGCGATCGGCGTCTGGCACGAGGCGTGGGCGGCGGAGCCGCTGGCTCCCTGCACCTACCTGCACGGCGTGGGCGACCCCGGCAACGTCGGCACCGTGATCCGCACGGCCGCCGCCCTGGTCGGCGGGACCGTCGTGCTCGGCCCGGACTGCGCCGACCCCTACGGTCCGCGCGCCGTGCGGGCGAGCATGGGAGCGATCTTCTCCCAGCCGGTCGGCCGCGGGGACATCGGGTCGATGCCGCAGCCGCGGGCGGCGCTCGTGGCCCACGGCGGCGAGGGGCTCGAGGGCCTCGAGGGGGTCGCGACCGTGTGCCTCGGCGCCGAGCGCGAGGGGCTCCCGGAGGACGCCGCGGCCGCCTGCGAGCGCCGTGTCACGATCCCGCTGCGTGCAGGCGCGGAGTCACTGAACGTCGCCGCGGCGGCTGCCATCGCCCTGCAGCGGATATCGTCGCCCGCCTCCGGAGCGAACCATGGTTGAGCGAATCGCGCAGATCTCAGATGAGGCCACCGAGCAGATCGGGAAGGCCGCCAGCAGCGACGAGCTCGAGCAGCTCCGCGTGCGGTTCCTCGGGCGCAAGGCCGAGCTGACGACGATCCTGCGCGGGATCTCCGAGCTGCCGGCCGACGAGCGGGGACCGGTGGGCAAGGCCGGAAACGAGGTCAGGCAGAGGCTCGAGGGGCTGATCGAGACCCGGGCAGCCGAGCTGGACGCCTCCGAGCTGTCGTCGCGCCTCGCCGAGGACCGTGTCGACATCACACTTCCCGGCGCGCCCCCGCCGCGGATCGGGCACCTGCACCTGATCACGCGCACGCGCAGGCGGATCGAGGACGTGATGGTCGGGCTCGGCTACCGCATCCTCGAAGGCCCGGAGGTCGAGATCGACTACTACAACTTCACGGCGCTGAACCACCCGCCCGGGCACCCGGCGCGGATGGAGCAGGACACCTTCTACGTCGCCCCGGGCTCGATCACGCGGGCGGCGCTCGAGAGCGCCCGCGACGCGGCCGGCGCGGACGGGGGGAGCGAGACCCCCGACGAGGAGCTGGTGATGCTGCGCACCCACACCTCGCCGATGCAGGTGCGGGCGATGGAGGCCGCCGAGCCGCCGCTGTTCATCGCGGTGCCGGGCAAGTGCTACCGCCGCGACACGATCGACGCGACGCACCTCCCGATGTTCCACCAGGTGGAGGGCCTCGCCGTCGCGGAGGACATCACCCTCGCCGACCTCCAGGGGACGCTGCGCGAGATGCTGCGCGGCCTCTTCGGACCCGGCCGCGAGGCGCGGATGCGACCGCACTTCTTCCCCTTCACCGAGCCGAGCGTCGAGTTCGACGTCTCCTGCTTCCGCTGCGATTCGACGGGCAGGCTGGACGACGGCTCGCGCTGCCCGCTCTGCAAGGGGATCGGCTGGATCGAGGTCGGCGGCGCCGGCATGGTCGACCCGAACGTCTTCGGCTTCGTCGCGGACAACGGCTACGACCCCGAGCGGATCCAGGGCTTCGCCTTCGGGTTCGGGATCGAGCGGATGGCGATGCTGCTGCATGGCCTGCCCGACCTGAGGCTGTTCGTGGAGAACGACGTGCGGGTCCTGGAGCAGTTCGCATGAGCGCCAAGCCTGCGAAGCGCGAGGTACAGACATGAAGGTCCCTGTGAGCTGGCTGCGCAGCTACTGCGACCCCGACTGGGACGCCGAGGAACTCGCTGAGCAGCTCGCGATGACCGGTACCGAGGTCGAGCGCGTCGGCAGCGCCGGCGCGCCCTCGCCCGAGGGCTTCGTCGTCGGCCGTGTCAAGAGCGTCGCGGCCCACCCCGACGCCGACCGCCTGAGCGTCTGCGAGGTCGACACTGGCGACGGCGAGCGCACGATCGTCTGCGGCGCGCCCAACGTCGCCGCCGGCCAGCTCGTCCCGGTGGCGCTGCCGGGCGCGGTGCTGCCGGGCGGCATGAAGCTGAAGAAGGCGAAGCTCCGCGGCGTCGAGTCGGACGGGATGATCCTCTCCGAGGCCGAGCTGGAGATCGGCGACGACGCCGGGGGGATCGCCGTCCTCGGGGAGAACGGGGCGGCGCCGGGAACGCCCCTCGCAGACCTCCTCGCGGTCTCCGACGAGGTGCTGGAGCTCGAGGTGACCTCGAACCGGTCCGACTGCCTCGCGATCTATGGGGTGGCGCGCGAGGTCCACGCGATCTCCGAGGCCCCGCTCGCGCCGGCGCCGTGGGAACGGGACGCCGAGGCGGCGGGGGAGGGAGACGCCTCCGACCACGCCTCCGTCTCGATCGAGACGCCCACCGAGCTCTGCCCGCGCTTCACCGCCCGGGTCTTCACGGACGTCGAGATCGGCCCCTCGCCGCTGTGGCTGAAGGCGCGCCTGATGGCCGCCGGCCAGCGCCCGATCAACAACGTCGTCGACATCACCAACTACGTGATGCTGCTGACCGGGCAGCCGCTGCACGCCTTCGACCTCGACGAGGTCCCCGGCGGCGAGCTGATCATCCGCACCGCGAAGCAGGGCGAGAGGATGACGACGCTCGACGACGTCGAGCGCACCTTCGACGCCGACGCCGTCTTGGTCTGCGACCGCGAGGGCCCCTCGGGCGTGGCCGGGATCATGGGCGGGCAGCGCTCGGAGGTCTCCGAGACGACGACGCGGGTCCTGCTCGAGGTCGCGACCTGGAACGGGGTCAACATCCTGCGGACATCGCGCATGCTCGCGCTGCGCTCCGAGGCCTCGGCGCGCTTCGAGAAGCAGCTCCACCCGGCGCTGACGATGCGCGCACAGCGGGTGGCCTCGCAGCTGATGGTGGAGCTGTGCGGCGCGAAGCTGGTGCCCGGCACGATCGACGAGGGGGCGGGGGAGCCCGAGCCGCGGGTCGTCCGACTGCGCGTCCCGAGGGTCGAGCGGCTGGTCGGGCTGGCCACGGACGCGGAGACGTGCGAGGCGCGCCTCGAGCGGCTCGGCTTCGGCGTCGAGCGCGAGGGCGAGGAGATCTCCGCCACGGTGCCCCCCGAGCGCGACGCCGACGTCACCCGCGAGGTCGATCTGATCGAGGAGGTCGCGCGCCTGGCCCATCTGGAGACCGCGTTGCCCTCCACGCTTCCCGCCACCCGCGAGCGCGTCGGCCGGCTCACCCCGGAGCAGCTGCTGCGGCGCGAGGCGGAGGACGCCCTCCGCGGCCTGGGCGCGGACGAGATCGTCGGCTGGAGCCTCACCGATCCCGGCATCGCCGACAGGCTCCGGCTCCCGCAGGACGACCCGCGCCGCGTGCTGATCGAGATCGGCAACCCGCTGTCGGCCGACCAGTCGGTGCTGCGCCCGGTCCTGCTCGGCGGCCTGCTGGACGCCGCGCGCCTCAACCTGGCGCGGGGGGGCTCGCACGCCGTCCTGTTCGAGTCCGGGCACGTCCACCGCGGCGGCGAGGCGAAGCCTCGCCCTGGCGCCCTCGGCGGCAGCTTCTCGGGAGAGCACGGGGCGCCCGTCTGGGAGCCGCACCACCTCGCCTACCTCGCGACCGGTACCCCGCCGCAGAGCTGGGCCGGATCCACCGGCGAGCCTGACTACTTCGGCGCCAAGTCCGCGGTGGAGACCCTGTTCGGGCGGCTCGGCGTCCCCCTCGAGGTGGAGGCGGCCGAGCAGCCCTTCCTGCACCCCGGGCGCACGGCCCGCCTGCTCCTGCCCGGCGAAGACGAGATCGGCTGGGTCGGCGAGCTGCACCCGCTGGTCGCGCGGCAGTGGGACCTCCCCGGCGGCGTCGCCTTCGAGCTCGCCCTGGCCCCCCTTCTCGATGCCTCGCGCGTCGGCCGGGAGGCCTACGAGGACGTGACCAGCTTCCCCGCGGCCAACCAGGACATCGCCGTGGTCGTGCCCGAGGACGTGCCCGCCTCCCGCGTCCGGGAGGTCGTGCTGGAGGGCGGCGGCGAGCTGCTCGTCGCCGCCGAGGTCTTCGACCTGTACGCGGGCGAGCAGGTCGGCGAAGGCAACAAGAGCCTCGCGCTGCGCCTCAGCTTCCGGGCGCCCGACCGCACGCTCACCGACGAAGAGGTCTCCGGGCGCCGGGCGGCGATCACGTCGGCGCTGGCCGAGATCGGGGGGTCGCTGCGTGAGTAGCCCCTCTCCTCAGGCCCAGGGGCGCCAGCCGCTCGCGCCGGACCCGGCGGGGCGGGTGCTCGTCGCCGGCGCCTCCGGCTACGCCGGGGCGCTCGCGGCCGACCTCGTCTGGCTGCACCCCGGGCTCGAGCTGGCGAGCGTGACCGCGCGCACCGACGCCGGCACCCGGCTCGACGACCTCTATCCGCAGCACCCCGTTCCGCTCGTGCTCGGGGAGCTGGACCTCGACGGGATCGAGGCGGTCGACGCGGCGATCGTCGCCTACCCGCACGGCGCCTCGGCGCCGGTGGTCGCCGCGCTGCGCGGCCTCGGCGTCAAGGTCGTCGACCTCTCCGCCGACTTTCGCCTGCGCGAGCTGCCGCTGTACGAGCGCTGGTACGGAGAGCACGGCGCGCCCGAGCTGCTGGAGGGGGCCGTCTACGGCGTGCCCGAGCTCCACCGCGAGCGGATCGCCGAGGCCGAGCTGGTCGCCAACCCCGGCTGCTACCCGACCGCCAGCGTCCTCGCCCTGGCGCCGCTCGCCGCCGCGGGGCTGATCGAGGACGTCGTGATCGACGCGAAGTCCGGCGTCTCGGGAGCCGGCCGCGCCGCGGCCGCGGAGATGGAGATCGTCAAGGAGACCGACGACACCCGCCCCTACAGGGTCGCGGGGCACCGCCACCAGCCGGAGATCGAGCAGGAGCTGGGGGCGCTCGCCGGGAGCGGTCGCCTCGGGTCACTGACCTTCGTCCCGCACCTGATGCCCTACGACCAGGGCGAGCTGGTGAGCTGCTACGTGCGGACGACCCGGCCGGTGACGGACGACGAGCTCCGCGCGCTCTACGCCGAGCGCTATGCGGCTGAGCCGTTCGTCGCCCTCGTCGACGAGCCGCCCGGCGTCGCCGCCGTCCGCGAGACGAACATGTGCGAGGTGCACGCCGCGCTGACGCCCGGCGGGCGCGTCGCGGCCTTCGGCGCGATCGACAACCTCTGGAAGGGCGCGGCCTCGCAGGCCATCCAGAACCTGAACCTGATGCTCGGCCTGCCCGAGGGCGAGGGGATCTCGTGAATCCGGCGACGGGACCGGCTTCGGGCGCGACGCGGAGGAGCCGCTCCTCCCTCTTCCTGCGCTCGCGCTGGGTCGACGCCCCCGAGGAGGTGGAGCAGCTCGACCCGACGGCGCTCGCTCCGGGCTTCCGCGCCGCGGGGGTCGCCGCCGGGATCAAGGCCGACGGGGGCACCGACGTCGGCCTCATGGTCTGCGAGGGCGAGCAGGTGAGCTCGGCCCTGGCGCTGACCGCGAACGCCTCGGCCGCCGCCCCGGTGCGCGTCTGCCGGCAGCTCTGCAGGGCAGGTGCGATCAGGGCCGTCGCGGTCAACTCCGGCAACGCCAACGCCTCCACCGGCGAGCAGGGCTACGCCGACGCGGTCGCCATGCGCGACGCCGCCGCCGACGCCCTCGGGCTGGACCCCGCGGGGGTCGCCGTGGGGGAGACCGGGGTGATCGGAGTGCCGCTCCGGATCGAGACCGTGCTCGACGGCATCCGCGCCGCGGCGGGCGAGCTCAGCGGCGAGGGCGGCCAGAGCTTCACCGAGGCGATCATGACCACGGACAGCGGGCCGAAGAACTGCACGCTGGCGCTCGGCGGCGTCACGGTCTCCGCCCAGGCGAAGGGCGCCGGAATGATCGAGCCCGGCTTCGCGACGATGCTCTGCTTCGTGCAGACCGACGCCGTCGTCCCGGACCCCGACGGCGCGCTGCGCGCCGCGCTCGCTCCCTCGATGGAGCGGATCACCGTCGACGGCCAGATGAGCACCAACGACATGGTCGTGCTCCAGGCCTCGGGCTCCTCCGGGCGGCCGCTGCCCGACGGGCTGCTCGACGCGGTCCTGCTCCAGCTCGCGCTCGAGATCGTCGCCGACGGCGAGGGAGCCACCCGGGTCGGCTGCGCGCGCGTGCGGCAGGCCGCCGACGCGCAGGAGGCCGAGCGGGTCGCGCGGGCGATCGCCAACTCCCCGCTCGTCAAGACCGCGCTCTTCGGCAGGGACCCCAACTGGGGCCGGATCGCCCAGGCGGCTGGGATGGCCCTGGCCGGGGAGGAGCTGAAGGAGCTGGGCCCCGACCGGATCGACGCGAAGGAGCTGGCCGGCGACGAGGCCGAGGCGGAGCTCACGGTCGCGCTCGGCCGCGGCTCGGCCGAGGCCCACGTCTACTTCAGCGACCTCACCTACGACTACGTCCGGATCAACGCCGAATACACCACATGACATGACCAGGCGCGCACCGACATCTGCTCAGCTTCGCGTCCGCGATCTCGGGTTGGGGGGCCGGCGTGGGGGCTGCTGAGGACACTGGGAGTTCCGCGAGCGTCGCCACCCTGCTCGAGGCCCTGCCCTACATCCGGGAGTTCCACGGGCGCACGATCGTGATCAAGTACGGCGGCGCGGCGATGCGCGACGAGGCGCTGAAGGAGGCGTTCGCGACGGACATCGCCCTGCTCAAGTTCGTCGGGATGAACCCGATCATCGTCCACGGCGGCGGCCCCGAGATCTCCGAGTACATGGAGAAGATGGGGATGGAGGTCAAGTTCGTCGAGGGGCTGCGCGTCTCCGACGAGGAGACTGTCGAGGTCGCCCGGATGGTCCTGCTCGGCAAGATCAACTCCGAGATCCTCACCCGCCTCAACCGCCACGGCCAGGCGGCGGTCGGGCTCGGCGGGGAGGACGGCCGCCTGTTCGAGGTGAGGCCCTCTGCGGATGCCGAGAAGTTCGGCTTCGTCGGCGAGATCCAGCGCGTCAACGTCGACGTGATCGAGCACATCGCCGAGGACTACGTGCCGGTCATCTCCTCCGTCGGCACCGACTCGGAGGGCCGCTCCTACAACATCAACGCCGACGCGGCCGCCGCCCAGGTGGCCGCCGCGCTGCGCGCCCACAAGGTCATCTTCCTGACCGACGTCGACGGCTGGCTCGCCGACTCCGACGATCCCTCCACGCGCATCTCCCAGGCCCACGTCAACGAGGTGGAGGACGCGCTGCCCGGGATCGGGGGCGGGATGAGGCCGAAGCTCACGGCGTGCATCGAGGCGGTGAGCCGCGGCGTCAAGGCCGCCCACATCATCGACGGCCGCCAGCCCCACAGCCTGCTGCTCGAGCTCTTCACCGACGCGGGCATCGGGACGAAGATCACCGCCCGCTGATGAGGCTGGAGGACCTGCAGGCGCTGGAGTCGCGGTGGGTGATGCCCACCTACAGGCGCGCGCCCGTCGAGTTCGTGCGCGGCGAGGGGGCGCGCCTCTGGGACGCCGATGGCAGGGAGTACCTGGACTTCCTCGGCGGGATCTCGGTCTGCTCGATCGGGCACTGCCACCCCGCCGTGGTCGAGGCGGTGCGCGAGCAGGCGGCGACGCTGACCCACGTCTCGAACCTCTACCTGACCGAAGGCGGGGTGCGCCTCGCGCAGCGCATCGCGGAGTCCAGCCTCGGCGGCAAGGCCTTCCTCTGCAACTCCGGCACCGAGGCCAACGAGTGCGCGATCAAGCTCGTCCGCAAGCACGCCCACGGCCGCGGCGTCGCCGAGCCCGAGATCGTCGTGCTCGAGGGCGCCTTCCACGGCCGCACGATGGGCGCGCTCTCGGCCACCCCCGGGATGTCGTCGAACGAGAGCTTTGCGCCGTATCTCCCGGGCTTCCGCGCCGTGCCGCACGACGACCCGAACGCGCTTCGCGCCGCCGTCGGCGAGCGGACCGCCGCCGTGATGCTCGAGCCGATCCAGGGCGAGACCGGCGTCAATGTCGTGCCCGACGAGGTGATCGCCGCCGCCCGCGAAGCATGCGATGGCTCCGGCGCGGTGCTCGTCTTCGACGAGATCCAGACCGGGATGGGCCGGACCGGGTCGCTGTGGGCCTATGAGCAGCTCCCCGCCCGGCCCGACGTGATCACCTCCGCCAAGGCCCTCGGCGGCGGCCTGCCCGCGGGCGCCTGCGTCGCCTCCCCGGAGCTCGCGGACACGCTCCAGCCGGGCGACCACGGCTCCACCTTCGCCGGAGGCCCCCTCGCCTCCGCCGCCGCGCTCGCCGCCTTCGACGTGATCGACGACCCGGCGCTGCTGCGCCGCGTCCGGGAGCTGGGCGGCCGCATCCGCGACGAGCTCGACCCGCTTCCAGGTGTCGAGTCGACGCGGGGGAGGGGCCTGATGATCGGCGTCGGCCTCGCCCGGGGGCGCTCGGCGCCAGATCTCGCGGCCGAGCTGCTGGCGGCAGGGCTGGTCGTGAACGCACCGCGGCCGGACACGCTGCGACTGCTCCCGCCGCTGACGCTCGAGGACCCGAATCTGGCTCAGGCGCTGGAGATCCTGGGCTCCGCGCTGCAATAGCAGCCGGCCCGATACCGGCTCGACCTGCAAGCCGCACTCCGCGGGTAGGCGGGCGTGCGGCTAAAGTCGGCGGCGATGAGCACCAACGCAAAGTGGATCATCGGGATCCTGCTCGCGCTCGTGATCGGGCTGGGGGTGGGGCTCGCGATCGTGGCCGGAGACGACGACGAGGACGACGAGGCGCCCTCCACCGTGACGATCTCGACCACCACCGAGACGGCGGCCCCGACGACCACCGAGACCGAGCCGACCGAGCCCACGGAGCCGACGGAAACGACGACCACGGACTCCGGCAGCGGCGGCGTCCCCGCCCCCTGAGCGCCAGTCGCGGTGGCAGGAGGCCCGACGGGGCTGCAGCCCCCTCGCCAGGCGGCCGATAATGCTCGCGGAAGCGCTTGACCAAGGAGCAGTGACGCTGTGGCACCGACTGTGAGAGAAGCGATGACGACCGCCGGTTTGCGCCGGCAGGAGGTCACCAGGGCAGCCCGGGTCCGTCCCCGCCTGCGCTCG
>DASSYK010000131.1:0-5262 GCA_035703345.1 Solirubrobacterales bacterium | reverse complement strand
GATGAAGACGCGATCGACCTTGCGCCTGGCGGCCATGTCGATGAGCGCGTGCAGGTGCTGCTGGCTGCTGTGCACGCCGCCGTCGGAGAGGAGGCCGATGAAGTGGAGCGCGTGGCGTCCGCCGGCGCACCGATCCATCGCCGCCGCCAGCGTCTCGCTCCCGAACAGCTCGCCGTCGCGGATGCTCTTGTCGATCCGCGTGAGGTCCTGGTAGACGATCCGGCCCGCGCCCATGTTCATGTGGCCGACCTCGGAGTTGCCCATCTGGCCGGCGGGGAGGCCGACGTCGGGGCCCGAGGTGGAGAGGGTGGTTCGAGGGTACGTGTTCCAAAGCTCGTCGAAGACCGGCGTCCTTGCCTGCGCGACCGCGTTGCCCGGGCCCTCCGGTGCCAACCCCCAGCCATCGAGCACCACGAGCGCCACCGAGGAAACCGGGATCCGATCGGGCCCGGCCGGCAGCGGGGTCATGCGACCGCGGCCTCGACGATCGCGACGAAGTCGGCCGGATCGAGGCTGGCGCCGCCGACGAGGCCGCCGTCGACATCGGGCTGGGCGATCAGCTCGCCCGCGTTGCCGGGCTTCATCGAGCCGCCGTAGAGGATGCGGACCGCCTCGGCGGCCTCCGGGCTGCGCGCCGCGACCAGCTCGCGGATCTGCGCGCACGCCTCCTGGGCCTGCTCGGTGGTCGCGGTGCGCCCGGTGCCGATCGCCCAGATCGGCTCGTAGGCGATCACCACGGAGGCGAGCCGGTCGTTGCCGATCTCGGCCAGGTCGGCCTCGATCTGGCGCGTCAGGACCGCGGCGGTGTCGCCGGCGTCGCGCTCGGCCTCGCTCTCGCCGACGCAGAGGATCGGCTCGAGGCCGGCGTCGAACGCGGAGACGAGCTTGCGCGCCAGCGCCTCGTCCGTCTCGCCGAAGTACTGGCGGCGCTCGGAGTGGCCGAGGACGACCGCGCTCACGCCCAGCTCGCTGAGCATCTGGGCCGAGACCTCGCCGGTGAAGGCGCCGCTGCCCGCCTCGTGCATGTTCTGGGCGGCGATCCGGACCTGGCTGCCCTCGCAGGCTTCGACCGCGGGGCCGAGCGCGGTGAACGGCGGGCAGACGACCACGTCGGCGTCGGCGTCCGGAAGCTGCTGGATGAAGTCGCCCAAGAACGCCTCGGCCTCGGAGACCGTCTTGTTCATCTTCCAGTTGGCGGCGAGGTAGGGCCTACGCATCGGCGAGCGCCTCCACTCCCGGAAGCTCCTTGCCCTCGATCAGCTCGAGAGAGGCCCCGCCGCCCGTCGAGAGCCAGTCCACCTCGTCCGCCAGGCCGAACTCCGCGATCGCGGCGGCGGAATCCCCCCCGCCGACGACGCTGAACCCGGAGGTCGAGGCGACCGCCTCGGCCACTGCCCTGGTCCCCGCGGCGAAGGGCTCGAGCTCGAACGCGCCCATCGGGCCGTTCCAGAAGACGGTGCCGGCGCCCGCGATCCGCTTGGCGTACTTGGCGGCGGTGTTGGCGCCGATGTCGAGGCCCATCCAGCCCTCGGGGACGTCGATGCCGTTCAGCTCCCGGCGCTCCGTGTCGGCGCTGAACTCGCGCCCGAGCACGAGGTCCTCGGGCAGGTGCATCATCGCCTTTGCTGCCTCGGCCCGCGGCAGCAGCTGCTTCGCGGCCTCGACGCTCTCGTCGTCGACCAGGGAGCTCCCGGTGTCTCGGCCCTCGGCCCGGAAGAAGCTGAAGCACATCGCCCCCCCGATCAGGATCTCCTCGGCGGAGTCCAGGAAGCGCTCGATCACGCCGATCTTGTCGGTCACCTTGGCGCCCCCGAGCACGATCACGAGCGGGCGAGCGGGGTCGTCGCGAACGCGGGTCAGCTCGTCCACCTCGCGTTCCAGCAGGAGCCCCGCGCACGAGGGCAGCAGGTGGGCGACACCCTCGGTGGTCGCGTGCGCGCGGTGCGCCGCGCCGAAGGCGTCGTTGACGTAGACGTCGGCCAGCTTGGCGAGGGCGGCGGCCAGCTCGGGGGAGTTCTCCTTCTCCCCCGGCTCGTAGCGGCTGTTCTCGAGCAGCAGGATCTCGCCGGGCGCCAGGCCCTCGGCGAGCTTCTCGACCTCGTCCCCGACCACGCCGGGCGCGAGCTCGACCTCGGCGTCGGTGAGCTCGCCGAGGCGCTTCGCCACCGGCGCCATCGAGAACTCGGGCTCGCGGTCCTTCGGGCGCCCGAGGTGCGACACGAGCACGATGCTCGCGCCGCGCTCGCGCAGCAGTTCGATCGTCGGCAGAGCGGCGCGGATACGCGTGTCGTCCGCAACCGACACCTCGCCGCTTCCTCCGCTGCGCGTCGGGGAGCGGTCAGCGCCGTCGAGCGGGACGTTGAGGTCCGCGCGGACGAGGACGCGGCGGCCCTCGACATCCGCGTCGGAGACGCTCGCCTTCTTGAGCCCGGCCACCGCTGAGCTCGCCGCGGGCTAGGCCCCGACGGCCGCCGGCTGCAGGACCTTCCCCGCCAGCTCGACGCAGCGATTGGCGTACCCCCACTCGTTGTCGTACCAGGCGAAGACCTTGACCAGGTCCCCGTCCATGACGATCGTCTGCTCCGCGTCGAAGATCGACGAGTGCGGGTCGGTGACGATGTCGGTCGACACGATCGGGTCCTCGGTGTAGGCGAGGATCCCCTTCAGCGGGCCCTCGGCCGCGGCCTTGACCGCGCCGTTGATCTCCTCGACGCTCGTCTCCTTGGACGCCCTGAAGGTCAGGTCGACGACCGAGCCGGTGATGACGGGCGCCCGCACGGCCATCCCGTTGAGCTTCCCGTCGAGGTCGGGAAGCACCAGCCCGACGGCCTTGGCGGCGCCCGTGCTGGTCGGGATCAGGTTGACCGCGGCCGCGCGCGCACGGCGCGGGTCCTTGTGCGGCATGTCCTGGAGGCGCTGGTCGGCCGTGTAGGCGTGGATCGTGGTCATCAGGCCGTGCTCGATGCCGACCGCATCGTTGATCACCTTGGCGACCGGCGCCAGGCAGTTGGTCGTGCAGGAGGCGTTCGAGATCACGTCGTGCTTCTCGGGGTCGTAGGCGTCGAAGTTGACTCCGAGGGCGACCGTGATGTCCGGCTCCTTGGCGGGGGCCGAGATGATCACCTTCTTGGCGCCGGCCTCGAGGTGCTTGGCGGCATCGGCGCGGGCCGTGAAGTGCCCGGTGGATTCGATCACGACCTCTACGCCGTTCTCGCCCCACGGCAGCGCGGCGGGGTCCGTCTCGCTGAAGACCTTGATCTCCTTGCCGTCGACGACGATCGCGTCGCCGCTCGCGGAGACGTCCCCGTCCAACCGCCCGAGGATGGAGTCGTACTTGAGCAGGTGGGCCATGGTCTCGGCGTCGACCAGGTCGTTGACCCCGACGAACTCGAGGTCTGCGCCGGACTCCATCGCGGCGCGGAAGAGATTGCGCCCGATGCGCCCGAAACCGTTGATGCCGACCTTCACACCCATATCAGCGTTCCTCCTTGGACTTGACGAGATGCTGCGCTCTCAAACTATCGGGGCGCGGCGCCCGGCGCGTCCGTACTCGGTCCTGATCGGGCGTACCGGCTCGCTGCTCAGCTGTGGGCGACGAGCAGCTCGACCTCGTAGCCGTCAGGGTCGAACAGCCGCGCGGCGTACGTGCCGTTGCCGAACGCGGGAGGGCTCCCGGGCTCCGCCGCCGAGTTGCCGCCATTCGCCATCCCGGACTCGTACGAGGCCTTGACGGCCGGGATGCTGTTGGCCGGGAAGGAGACGAGGCCGTAGCCGGGGCGCTGGGAGTCGGCCAGCGTGATGAAGAACTCGGACTTGTTCATGCCCCAGGAGATGGTCTGGTCGCCGTCCTCCTGGCGACGCCACCCGAGCGGCGCGAGGATCGAGTCGTAGAAGCGCCCGCTGCGCTCTAGGTCCGCAACTCTGACTGCTGAGTAATGGAGCATGCTCACGACTCTAGGGAATCCTGGCGATACTCAGCGGTGCGGCTCCCAGCGGAAGCGCCAGATCGCGATCGCGAGGGCCGCCAGCCCCCAGCCCGCGACCACGGCCAGGTCCCCCCACTCGATCCCGGCCCCGGTCGTGCTCGGGTCCCAGGCGGTGAAGAACGCCTCGAAGAAGTGCCGGATCGGGAACAGGTCGGCGACGTGCAGCACCCCCTCGGGAATCTCGCTTTCGGGAATGAAGACACCGGATATGAAGTACAGCGGCAGGACCGTGGCGTTGGTGACGGCCGGCGCGGCGTCCTCGGAGGGGATGATCGTCGTCAGCGCGAAGCCGATGCAGCTGAACGCGGAGGCGCCCACGGCGAGGGTGACCAGGATCCCCGGAATCGTGGTCGAAGGCAGCTCGACGTCGTAGGCGACGCGCCCGAGCGCGGCGACGAGCGCGAGCATCAGGACGGAGATGACGAGCGAGTTGCCGACGCGGCCGGCCACGAACGCCGTCGTCGGCAGCGGCGTCCCGCGCACCCGCTTCAGCAGGCCGCGCTCGCGGTCCTGGGTCAGGTTGATCGCGAGGCTCTGCGTGGTGGCCCCGACGACGGCGAGCGTGATGATCGCCGGCACGTAGTAGGTCGAGGTGTACAGCCCGAGCTCCTCGATGTAGTCGCTGCCGAAGATCAGGTTGAAGATGACCATGAAGATCACCGGGAACAGGACCGTGAAGAAGACCGACGCCGGATTGCGCCAGAAGACCTTCTGGTCGTAGCGGAACTGGTGCAGGGCGAGAGCGGCGGCGCTCATGCGTCCTCCTCGTCCGCCGTCAGGCGCAGATAGACGTCCTCGAGGCTGGGCTTGCGGACCTCGAGCCCGGGCAGCCCCACCCCGCGCTCGCCCGCCCATTCCGTCAGCTCGCGCAGCGGGCCCACGGGATCCTCCACCTCGAGCGACACGGCCGCCTCCAGGGCCGGCTCGCCTCCGTGCCCGCCGTCGATCCGGGCAGCGGCGCGCACCGCGGGCGGCAGCTCGTGCGGCTCCGCCCCGGGTGGCAGCCGGAAGCTGATGGTCGTCGCGCCCTCGCCGCCGAGCTGCTCGGGGCTGCCCTCGGCGACGACCTTCCCCTGGACGATGATCGCGGCCCGGTCTGCGAGGGCCTGCGCCTCGTCCATGTAGTGGGTGGTGAGGAAGACGGTCTTGCCGAGGTCGCGCAGGTTCGCGATGACCTTCCACGCGTGCCTGCGCGCGGAGGGGTCGAAGCCCGTCGTCGGCTCATCGAGGAAGAGCAGCTCGGGATCCCCGACGAGCGCGAGGGCGACGTCGAGGC